>JAIRQK010000023.1 GCA_031256525.1 Campylobacteraceae bacterium | reverse complement strand
CTTTTACTTCAGTTACTGTCATACCTGATACATCTAATTCACTTAAAACCTCTTTAACATCTTCAAGTTTAAAAGGTTTGATAATTGCTTCTATTTTTTTCATTGTTTGTTTCCCTTATCTTAAGTTAAATGCTCTCTCGCCATGAACTGCCTCATCAAGCCCTTGTTGCTCTTCGTCAGCTTTCACTTTGCCACCTTTTGTAATTAATGAAACAACTTTAAACACAATAGCTGTTGCGACTGCGGTATAAATAATTGTTACAATAACACTCTCTACTTGCAACCAAACTTGAAAAGGATTTCCATATAGAAGTCCTTTGCCGTCTGGATTTATGTTTGGATTTGCAAAAATACCAGTTGCTATAGCTCCCCAAATACCGGCAATGCCGTGAATTCCAAAAGCATCAAGAGAGTCGTCGTATTTAAAAACTTTTTTGAGTTTATTAACTCCATAAAAAGCTACCACACCCGCAACCAATCCTATGACAGAAGCACCAAAAACATCAACAAATCCTGCTGCTGGAGTTATACCAACAAGTCCAGCAACAATTCCAGAAGCCATACCCAATATTGTAATTTTTTTATACATTATGTACTCAACCAAAAGCCAACCAATCGCCGCTGTAGAAGCTGCTACATTGGTCACCAAAAGAGCATTTGCAGCAATTGCATCTGCTGATAGTCCACTTCCACCGTTAAATCCAAACCAACCAAACCAAAGAAGTATTGCTCCAATCATTGCAAAAGTTATAGATGACGGAAATATAGCCACTTTGCCATAATCACTTCTTTTGCCAAGCATAATCGCCAACACAAGACCAGCAACACCAGAGTTTATATGTACAACTGTGCCTCCTGCAAAATCAAGCACCCCTTTTTCACCCAAAAATCCACCTCCCCAAACCCAATGGGCAATCGGTGCATAAACTACAACTATCCAAATAGCTCCAAAAATGAGCCAAGTACCAAATTTTATCCTCTCAATAACAGAACCACTTATGATAGCTAAAGTAATTCCAGCAAATGTCATCTGAAAAGCAACAAATAGAAGTTTTGGTATCGTTCCTTCTAAATCACCTATAGCTATATTGCTCAAAAAGAGACCATCAAAACCTATAACTCCGCCAAGTACATCGCTACCAAAAGCTATTGAAAATCCACAAATAACCCAAACAAGTCCTGCAACGATATATCCGCCGATACTCATTGCCATTGTATTGAGCATATTTTTCGACCTTGTCATACCGCCATAAAATAGTGCAAGTCCTGCTGGAGTCATAAGCATAACAAAAGCAGTCGCAACTATCATCCACGCAGTATCGCCAGAATTTAACTCCACGCTCTCATTGGCTAAAAGCTGCGAAGAGAAACTAAAAAAAGCAAAAAATGCAAGCAATCTCTTTTTCATTAACAATCCTCCAAAAAATAATTTGGAAAAATTATAAAACAGATGTGATGTTTTTTTGTATAGAAATATGATTAAATTTTAATCAATTTTAAAATTTTAAACAAATACTAACCAACCACAAACCGTTTCTTACTAAAATAGCTGATTGTGCTGTGTGTTAAAACTTAACTATTGTTGCACCTATTCCGCCTTGATTTGCTGGTGCATCATTAAAACTTTTTACGCTTGGATGTTCTTTTAAAAAGTTTTTTACTGCAAAAGCAAGTTTTCCAGAACCTACTCCGTGAAAAATTTGCACCTCATCAAATCCGCTCATTAACGCATCTGAAATAAACTTATCAAGTTTTTCAATCGCCTCATCAGCCCTTAATCCATGCAAATCCAAAACAACACTTGCATTTTGCGGTCGCTCAAGCTGTATGAGATTGTTACTGCTTTTTGTGATTTTTGGAGTATTTGATGATATTTTTTTAACTAAATGTTTTGGTAACTGCATAGTAATTCCATCTATATCGGCGATTAAAATATCTTTTTTGATAGCTTTTATTACTCCTTTAAAATTTCCATATTTTATTCTGCTTCCAACTTCAAAACTATCATCTCTTTTAATTTCAGGTGGTTTTATAGCTGTTTTTACTAAATGTGCCTTATTTATGGCTTTGTGAATATTTTCTGCTACTTTCTCTTTTGCTGCCTCTTTGGCAAATGTTATCGCTTTTTCATAGTCAAGTTCATATCTATTTTTCAAACTGTTAAATTCGGCCATCTGCTCCTCTTTAATAGTTTCAAGCGAATCTGTGAGTTTTTTAATCTTCTCCTCTTTTACATTGATATTTTTTAACTTTAAGCGAAGTTCTAACTCCAAATCAATATTTTTTTGTATTAAATTGCCAAGTTTTTCCTTATCTTCCCCATAAAGCTCTTTTGCATAAGAGACTATATTTGGCGGTATTCCATATCTTTTTGCAGTCTCAAAAGCATAACTTTTTCCAATAGTTCCTTTTAAAAAAGTAAAATTTGGTCTCTCTCTTTTTTCATCATAAAGTGCTGCGAGAAACTCGACATTATCATTCACAGCAAACATAGAAGCAAGGCGTTTATGATGAGTCGTGATGATGAGTTTTATATCTTTTTTGATTAAATTTTCAAGTATTGCACAAAAGAGATTTGCCGCCTCGTCCGCATCAGTTCCAAGTTCAATCTCATCAACACCTACCAATATGTTGTTTTTTGAAAAAAGTTTACTAAAACTAAGCATACGACCTGCAAAAGTTGATATATCATTTTTTATGTTTTGCGGGTCTTCTATAATCGCCTCAATGCCTTTAAAACTTCCAATATGTGAACTACTTGCTTTTATCTTCATCGGAAGAAGATATTTGGCTAAGATAACGGCACTTAAAATTGATTTTAAAAGCATAGTTTTTCCACCGGCATTAACGCCAGTAACTAAAAGAATTTTTTTATCAAACTCAACACTTAGTGGTTTTGGGTCATTTAGTGCTGGGTGAGAAAAGTTTTCCAATTTTATCTTTGTATCACGACTTGGAAGCACAAACTCCATATTCTTGCTTTTAGCTAACATTACTCTTGCGATATAGTTATCAAATCTATCAAACTCTTTGTTTATGTATTTTAGAAAGAGAAGGTTTTTAGAAAACTCATTGCTTATTTTTTTCGAATATTCGTATATCAACTCCTCTTTTTTATCAAGAAGTTCACTCTCCTTTTTTTTAAAAACATCTAAACTCTCTGGCACAACATAAAAATATCCATTGCTACTTCGTCCGACAACTGACCCTTTTAGAATATGATTAAATCCGCCTCGAACCAAAAGAGCCTCTTGATTGTTTAAAAAATGCACTTGTCTATCTACTAAATAACTTTGCAACTTTAAAGAGGAAAAAAATTGTCTAATTTGTGCGTTAATGCTCTCTTTTATCGATTTTAAATTAGCATTTATGTTTAAAAATCTCTCATCAATACTATCTTTTATCACTCCTTTTTCATCAAAATATCTCTCAACCTCCAAAATTGACTCTGGAATTTTTATATTTATCATCCACTCTTTTAAACTATCTTCAAATTTCTGTTTTTTTAGATATAAAAAATATCTTATTATCTTTACAATTTCAAAAATCTCTTTTATGTGTAAAACACCTGATTTTGAAAGATGGACAAGAGAAGTGTCTATATTTTCAACATTTTGAGGCAGAGCAATATCATACTTTTGCAGTTCATTTATAAAGCGATAGTGTATATTTGAATCGCCCTCAATAAATAGAGGTTTTTCACGAGCTAAAAATTTTTTATACTCTTTTATATACTCATCTAAATCGAGCTTATTTATAATCTCTTCCAAACTACTGCTCTATCTGGCAATCTTCAAGTTTTAAAATCACGCCTTTTAATGTTTTCTCACTCTCTTTTGCCACAAAAGAGTTCGTTCCGCCATAAAAACTAAATTTCTCACTATTAACAACATATTCCCCGCACATAAGGGTCTTGCCTTGATTGAAACTGTTGATTTTTTCCCTGTTTTGCACACTTTTTTTATCAAAGTCCAATTGATAGACAACAATCGATAAAACAGCTATCGCACTTAAACTACAGACGATAATTTTGTGCTTTTTAGAAAATTTTTTGTGCTTTGCAGAGATGAAAAGTATCACTGCAAATATCAAAATCAAAAAGAGAAAACAGTAGCCCATTAAAACGCTCCTCTTAATTGGTAAGTTATATCTCCAGCACCAAAGCCAATTACCAACTCTTTATCTAAAACCATCAGTTCTTTATCGTTATCAAAAACCCTTATAGCACTCTCTTCTCTTACAACTTTTGTTGCAAATATTGAATTGTATTTTTTAAATTTTCCCTTGAAATCAATATCTACATTTTCCTGTCCAGCAGAATACACCGGCAAAATGATAAGCTCATCACTCTTTTCGAAGCACTCCATAAAACCTTCTAAATTATCAACTACTCTTGAATATTTATGTGGTTGCCAAATAGCTACAATTTTTTTAAACTTCATAAGATTCATATACTCATACGCTGAATTTAGTGTCGCTTTTATCTCTGTTGGGTGATGTGCATAATCATCAATCAAAACAAAATCGCTATTTGTCTTTAAAATATCAAATCTCTTCTTTATTCCCCTAAAATTTCTAAGTTTTTCTCTAATTTGTTCAAGTGGCAACTCATTTAAAGCTGCCAAAATCGCTAAAGATGCATTAAGTGCCATATGAAAACCAAGTCCCCAAACTTCAAAAACTCCCAAATTTTTAAGCTCAAAAGTAGTGTATGGCTCATTATTTCTTAGAACTGTTTTAATATTTGTTATATCTTTGCTTGGATAGAGCCTTATCGCATCGAGTTTTGTTAATGTTTTCAAAAAGTCATCTTCTGCGTTTATAACACGAATTTTTGCACTTATTAAAAAATTTGTATATGCTCCATAAAAACGGTTCAAATCATAACCATAATGCTCCATATGTTCAGGTTCAGCATTTGTAACTATCGCTACATAAGGATTTGAATTTAAAAAACTCTCATCACTCTCATCAGCTTCAAATATGATATTTTCACTCTCTTTTAAAACCATATTTGTTCCATACTGTTTGCTCTCTGCTCCAATTATAACTGAGCCTTCAACAAGTGAAGCCAACATAGCACTCGTTGTACTTTTTCCATGAGCCCCACAAACTGAATATACTCTTTTATCTTGTAAAATAAAAGGTAGTGCATCTTTGCGTGAAAGTATTTTAAGACCTTTTTTTTCTGCCTCCACAATCTCTATATTGTGTGGTTTTATAGCTGCTGAATAGACAACATACTCTTGGTCTTGAATACAATCAACACTATGAGGAATAGTTACTTTTATCCCCTCTTTTCTTAAGCTTTCAGTTATCTTTGTCTCTTTTATGTCCGAACCAGTTACCCTGTAGCCCTTCTCGTTTAAAAATCTCGCAAGAGCGGAGAGACCAATACCGCCAATTCCTATAAAATGTACTTTTTCCAAATTTAAATTCCTTTGATAAACTCACTAACTCTTTTTAATGCTTCTTTAGTATCTTGTTCTTCCAAAACAAGGGCTATTCTTACTCTATCGTGTCCGATATTTTCGCGTCCCAAATAGCTTCCCGGCAACACTTTTACATTTTTTTTCTCATACAAATTTTTTGCAAACTCTTCATCATTTTTAACTTCAAGCCAAATATAAAAAGTCCCTTCGCTCTGTTTTATATGCAAAATCTCTTCTGCTAATTTAAAATTTCTTCTATATTTTTCCCTTGCAATCTCAACATGCTCTTCATCACCCCATGCTTTTGCAGCAGCCATTTGAATTGGAAGCGGAGATGAACAGCCGTGATATGTTCTAAATTTTGCGTACCCTTTTAATATATTTTCATCTCCAGCAACAAACCCAGAACGCAAACTTGGAGCGGAAGACCTTTTTGATATGGAGTTAAAAACCAAAACATTTTTGAAGTCTAAATTGCCCACTTTTATACAAGCATTCAGTAGTGATGGCGGAGGATTGTTGGTGTAAATTTCACTATAGCACTCATCATTTGCTAAAACAAAATTGTATTTAATAGACATCTTAACCCATTCGCAAAGTTCATCTAAACTCATAACTGAGCCAGTTGGATTTGATGGGGAGTTTAGCATTATCAAATCACACTCTTTTAAAATAGTCTCATCGATTTTTGGCTTAAAGTCGTTCTCCTTCAAAAGTGGCATCAAAATACTTTTTGCCCTTGAAGCAATTGCTGCTCCTTCGTATATCTGATAAAAAGGGTTTGGATAAGCGATAACTGGCTCTTTAACATCAAAAAGTAAAAATTGTGGGAAACTAAAAAGAGCCTCTCTAGTTCCAACTGTTGTTGCGATTTGAGATGATTTTAACAAAATACCAAATCTATTTTGAAAAAAATCAATCTGAGCTTTTACAACTTTTTCATCACCTGCAATTTGCGGGTATTTATTTAACAAATGAGTAGAGTTTTTTAGCTCATTTTGTATAAATTCTGGAGTTTCAAACTGCGGTTCGCCTATAGTTAAGGCTATCTGCTTTAAATTCTCATTTGGTTTTACATGCAAAAAAAGTCTATTTAATTTTTCAAATGGGTATGGTTGAAAATTCATTTACTTCCTTAAATGATACAATTATTTTTAAAATAAAATAGTACAAAAATTAGATAAAAACTTTCATTAAATTAATATTTAGCTATTTTGTTATAGAATAAAGGAATAAGTACGATTTTATTTACAGAAAAGGTTCTTTTTGAGACATTTTTTACTATTTTTAATTATAATTGGTTCGTTTGCATATGCTAACAATTCAAGTTTTGCCCTTGCAAAACAGTGCTTGTTTTGCCATAATGTACAGGCAAAAGATTGGGAAACTACTTGGCATTCAAGGTCTCACTACGATAGCAACCCACTGTATAAGTCAGTAGTTGACTACATAAGCAAAACAACATATCAATCACAAGATGTTACCTTAGTAAAGTGTGCTCAATGCCACAATCCAACAATGTCAGTAAAAGAGATAGATGATTTATACGCTTATTCGATAGCAAATGCTTATCATTTTGAAACGGAAGAGGTAAAAAAAGTTAAAAATTCAGTTTCTGATGAGAGCATAAAAACAGGAATTAGCTGTGTAATTTGCCACCGAACTGATAAAATTCACGAGAATGCTGATATGAAATCAGGCGGATATGAAGCAGTTGAATGGGTAAAAGGAAATGTAATTGTCGGACCATTTGGAGATGAAAGAAGGACTACTTTTCACACTTCTGAAAAAAGAGACCACTTTGTCAATCCTAACAAACTATGTACAGTATGCCATTATGGAAGTGCAAACGACCACAAAGTAGAACTTTACGCCACTGGAAAAGAGTACAGTAGCGTAAGCAGTAAAGATACTTGTGTAAGTTGTCATATGCCAATACACAAAAGAGAGGCAATTGCTCCACAAATCACACAAAAAGGTGCTACTCCTGTAGTAAGAGATTTACGCTCTCACCTATTTGCCGGAGCTAGAAATAGCAATATATTAAAAGATACATTTTCTCTTGATTTGAAAAAAGATGGAAACAAACTTGTAGTCGATATCAAAAACTTGACTCCGCATAATGCTCCAACTGGATTTAGTGCAAGAAGTATTGAACTTAAAGTTGATTTTTTACATGGTGCTAATGTCGTAAGTACACAATCTATAAAATTTGAAACAACCTACGAAGATAGAAGAGGAAAAGAGACTTTAGCTTATGTCGCAACCTCGTTAAAATCGGACACAAGAATAAAGCCTTATGAACAGAAAAAATTCAGTATTGATAGACCACTTGGAACAACAAGTGCTAATGTTTACATAAACTATAGACTCGTAAATGAAAATATCTTGAATCTTATAGAGTTAAAAGATCCGACCTTTACTAAAGTTTATAATATGAACTCTAAGAGTATCGTTTTTTAATAGAGCTTTTTAAATAAAAGCTCTCTCTTTAGCTATTCTCTTACTTATGAATTTCTCCGCAGAAGTACTATGAGGGTTTACAAAAAATTGTCTTGTGTCGTATAAAACTTA
>JAIRQK010000006.1 GCA_031256525.1 Campylobacteraceae bacterium | reverse complement strand
GAAATGAAAAATAGTTCGGGGTTTTTTGTCAAAAGTGCTTTTTTTGTCTCTTGATAGACTCTTTCGCGAGATAAAAACTTCAACTCATCTTTAACACGCAAAGCATACTCATAACATTTTTTGTCAAATTTCCACTCATTTCCCAAAAGTGCTTTAAACCTTGCAGCCCTTAAAACCCTTAGGGCATCTTCACAAAATGCACTTGATACTGGCTTAATAGTTTTATTTTTAATATCATCAACTCCACCAAAATAGTCGATTATCTCACTATTTTCCTCATCAAGTGCCAATGCATTTATGGTAAAATCGCGTCTTTTTAAATCATCTTTTAAAGAGACATTTTCTATATCAAACTCAAAATCACAATGTCTTTTCCCGATTTTTTTCTCACTTCTAGCAAGAGCAAAATCACCCTCTTTCTCTTTATGCAAAAAAACAGGAAAAGATTTTCCAACACTCCTAAATCCAAGTGCCTCCATCTCTTGAACACAAGAGCCAACAACAACATAATCTTTATCGTGATTTTTGATATTTAAAATTTTATCCCTAACATACCCGCCAACAAGATAGATTTTCAACATTACACCTTAATTGTTTCATTTGATTTTATCAACAATCTGTTTAAAAAAAAATATGAATATAACTGACAGAATATAGCAATGATTAACAAAAATAGTATATAATTTCGTTTGTTAAATAATTTATTTTAGGTTTGTATGAAAAAGCTTTATCTGGTTTTGTCTATTTTTTTCATCTTAATTTTCAATAGCTGTGCCTCTTTAACATATGCAAATAGGGACAATATCGCCAATTTTGATAACTTAATAATCAACAATTCCTGCGATTTTAACTTAGTTGATAAAAAATTAAGCAAGGGTGATGATATCATTCTTTGGTCTATACAAGGTGGAACTCTTGCAAGAAATTGCGGTGATTTTGATAAAAGTATCCACTATTTTGATGAAGCCGAGTATCACTATAAATATGATGTTGATCTGATTGGTGCATTGTCTGTTGCTAAACGCAAGACTGCATCTTTGTTGGTAAATAATAATGCAAACCCTTATGAAGGCAATATCTACGAAAAAATTTTGGTCAATACTTATAAAGGGCTTAGTTTTTTAGCATTAGATGACAAAGAGAGTGCAAGAGTTGAGTTTAATCGTGCACTTGAGAGACAGATAATAGCAAAAGAGTATTTTAGCAAAGAGATAGAGTCGCAAATAAAAACAAATGATGATAATCTTAAAAATTTAAGCAAAAAAGAGACTGAATATAACGCTTTAATGCAAAAACAAGCGTATGAATATTACCAAAAAACCGGCAAAACAATTAAGCCACAAACTATAAATTTTAATAGCAACATACAAGAAAAAGTTTTAAATAATTTCAATACAAACCCAAATGCGGTCGCTTATCCTGATTTTGTAAATCCTTTTACAACTTACATGAGTGCTCTTTTTTTAATGCTTGATGGAAGTTATGAGAGAGCCTACTCTTTATTTCGTGAAAATTTAGAGATGGATCAACATAATCCACAAATTAAAAAAGATTTTGCTCTTGCAAACAACTCTGCTAACTCTCCATCAAAAAAAAAAAAAAAAAAATTTGTTCGGTTAATATATGAGGCTGGACTTGGAGCATTAAAGTATGAACAAAGAGTTGATTTGCCAATTTTTTATTTTACAAACTCTTTTTATTACACAGGGATAGCACTTCCAAAGCTACAATTTAGGGAGTCATCATATAGTTTTTTAAGTATAAAAAATAACTCAAACGATATATCTCGAACTTATCTAATTTCCGATATCGACTCAATAGCTTCAGCCGAATTTGACAAGCGATTTAAAATAGTAGCAACAGAGGCAATTTTAAGCACTGCACTTAAGACTATAGTACAAAAACAGTTAAACGACTTAAATGAAGTTGCTGGAATTTTAGCCTCATTTTATCAAATGTTAAGCACGAAAGCAGATGTTAGAAATTGGAGTTCGTTACCAAAAAATTTTCAAGCTGCAAGTATTCCTATAAAAGATGGCAATATAACCATTTTTAATGAAAACAATGTCATAATTTTGGAAGATAGAATTGAAAACGATAAAGACGTAATTATTTACCTAAAATCAACTCATAAAGGTCAAATAATTGTTCATAAAATATATTTTTAAGGAGAGGGGAATATGAAGAAGTATATTCTTGTTTTTTTGGCTGTTTTTCTTCTTTTTGGCTGTTCTGACAAACAAAAAGAGATTACATTAGAGTATATTAATACACACAAAAATATTGTTATTGAAGATAATTCAATACTAAAGTGGTTAATTATTGAAAATATTGCTTCTGTGGTTCGACCTGACAGTATGATTGAGGTGGAGATATTAACTAAAAATATCAACAGTGCATCAAAAACTGTTGCTTACAAAATTGATTGGTTTGACCAAAATGGATTTGTAGTTGAAACAATTTTAAGCAAATGGCGACTTTTACAAATCGAAGGCACAAGAAATGCTATCATTCACGGAATTAGTCCTTCGCAAAATGTCGTTAGCTACAAGATACGATTTCAAGAGCCAACAAGCAGTGATGCTAAAAGAGATATGAATGTAAATATAAAAGAGTTTAGAGGAGAATAGTTATGTCTAATTTTATTTCAAAAATTTCAGTTTTTGCTATTTTAGCAATTTTTATAACTGGTTGCTCAAAAGAAGCACCAAGATATGTAGGCGTTGACAATCCAGATGTACAGTCTGTAATCTCTATGGGACTTGATAGACAAGATTTTGAAAAAGCAGCAGATGATGCTGTTGCATCTCTTCTTAAGTCCGGTGTTTTAAATAAGACAAATGGAAAATATGTTGTTGCAATTAGTAGAGTTGTAAATGATACAACTCACAGGATTGATACGGATTTGCTTATTAAAAAAATAAGAATTG
>JAIRQK010000134.1 GCA_031256525.1 Campylobacteraceae bacterium | reverse complement strand
TCATTGTCGGGCACCTCGATTAACCTGTCAGCCGAAACTTTCAAAACCTCAGCCAATTTATCAATAAACTCACTTGCTTTTTCGTATGATGATGTCTGTATATATTTTGCGGTTGGGATATTATGACGCGATAAAAAATCTTTCATAAACGCCTTTGAGCCTTCCAATCTGGCAGCTTTCTTTGATGGTCCAAAAATTTTAAGATTATATTTTCTAAAAATATCAACGATTCCATCAACCAATGGAGCTTCTGGTCCGACTATAGTTAATTCTATATTTTCTTTTACCGCAAAATTGGCAAGATTATCGTAATCTTTTATATCAACATTTGTACCTAATTCATCGGTTGCACCATTTCCCGGAGAGAAATAGAGTTCATTATCCTCTTTTTTTAGTGCAAGACCTATAGAGTACTCTCTTCCGCCACTTCCTACTATTAATATCCTCATAAATATCTCCAAAATAGACTGTTATAGAAGTAGCAATAACACAAACTATAAAACTAAAATCTGTATTATTGCTACTTTAATAAACCCAAGAGAGCGTTCCTTACTATATATCGGCCCTAATAAAGCCAATTGTGCAAAATGATATACTCTTTAGGCTCAACATCTCATAAATTAATTACTCAAACAATGCCAAGACACACCAAATATATACGCTTCCGCTAAAATCTTAGTGTTGGACCCTCAATTTGTAGGTTATCGCATCACTCAGGCTATATGTACGATTATTATAAGTAATTTTTGCTTAATCTTTTAGCAAATTACGCAAAATAGCCATTAGTCTATATTAAAATTATGTTATAGTACCAACATCATTATTCCCAAAAATCCTGCTATAATTCCACTATTCTATGAAAAAGCTCTAACTGACGGTACAAAGATGGTGTTTAAACTTGGCGTTGAAGATGTAAGAGGTATACAAGCCTTAAACGATAGACTACTTTGGGTAAATGGTAACTACAATGAGAGAGTAGCTGATAAACTAAAAGAGATATTTGAAGACTCTAAACGAGGCAAGTATACAACTTTAGAACTATTAGACAAACTGCGTGAAGAGATACCAGAGTACAGCAACCTTGAAGCTCATAGACTTCAAGCTGCTGCGGACCTAACTCTAAGACAAACTAAAAATATGGGAGTTGCAAGTAGAGCTATAGGCTTAGGTGATAAGTATCTACAAGTTGTAGCAAAGATGGATGATAGAACTACTAACATATGTAGGTCAATGCACTTAAGACTTATACCTATAGAGCATATAAAGAAACAGTATGATAACATAGTAAATGCAAAAAGTGTTGAAGAGATAAAAGCTGCAACAAATATGGGACTATCACAAAAGGGACTTTTCACTCCTGATATACCTGCAAACATAGGTATACCACCATATCATTTTGGGTGTAGGACATTTTTAAGACAGGTTGATAGTACATATATCAAAGATAGGGAGAAAGACCAATTTGGTAGACTATACAAGATACGAGACAAAGATGTTTACAATAAGATAAAGAATAAGGATGACCACTTAAAGGCAAGCAGAGAAAAGAGTGTTGAAAACCTTATGAGAGCGACTATGGGGAATATAAAACTTGAGGGTGTACATAATAACGAAAAAGATAAAAGAGTTATACTTGCTGATAATGGGTTTCTTGCTTTTATAGATGCTAATGGAAATATAGAGACCATATTTACTACTGACCGTAAATATGAAACTCCTATGGAGTATTTTGAGAAGGTGACTAATCAAACATACTACGACAGTCTTAAAAAATCAAACATAATAAAGGTGATAAAATGGATATTAGAACACTTAAAATAGATATTTGGGGTTATGAATGGGACATCAGCTTCAACGGTAAGCGTGGCGATGATGTAGTGCCGAAGTTATTTAGAACAGTTGATATTTTAAATGGAAAGATAGTATATGTCCACGACTACAGTATGTCCGCAAGAAACATTAAAAGGGCGCAAGAATACGGTGGTGTATTTCTCGAAGAGTGTATTTTTCGCCATAAAGAACATACATTTAAAGGTAACTTTATAGATGCTTTTATCTACATAGAAAATCATCTTGAAAGCCTTGCAAAAGCAGAAGGTCGAGAACATATGAGAAATAGCGTTTAAGAGTTTTTAGGTATAATAATAAAAAAATAAAGGCAGAATATGGAAAAAGAAAACATAGTAAAGAAGACTTGTAAAGAGTTAAAACTAACATATAGAGAACTTGCAGAAAAGATAGGTATTAGTGAAGGTAGAGTAAAACAACTCGCCACATCAGAGACAGGAGAACAGGTAGAAAGAGCCTGTCTTATGCTACTACAAATTAAAAAACTTGAAATAGAGCTTGAAAAACAACAACAACTAAAAAATATACTCAAAGACTTCCTATCATAAACCCCAAAAAGTTATAAAACATAACTATTTTTAACCACAAATTATATATTATTATACTTTTACTATTGACAATAGTATTTATTTATGTTATAATTCCTGCATAAAAGTTATAAAACATAACTTTTATAGAAGAGTTTATCCTTTCTCTTCTTTAAACTTGGTGGGGAGAGTGCATAATCCCCGCCAACCAAAAAAGAGAAAAAATTAAGGGGTTTAAAATGTTAAGACTTACTGAATGGGCTAAATACGACAAACACAGATTTTACATCGACCTAAAATGCCAAAGTGGTCGCTCAACATACAAAGTATTTGTTGAAGATAGAGCAGATGAGCCACAATGGCGATTAGAGATAACAGGACACAGAGGCAACCCTCATTCAGATGAAATGATGATGGAGGCAAGTATAGAAGATACATTAGGTGAAGAGCTAAGAGATATGTTAAGACCTGAATATAACGAGGAAGCAGACCAGTATGTATACTACTTCACTAAACAACAAGCACTTGAGGCTCTTAGAGCAAGGTCAAAATTTTTATTTACATTAAAGGACTAAAAATGAAAAATGAAATCAAAAACGAAGAGTACTACAAAATTGATAGTATATATAAACTGGCGAGTCTGTATAGAGCTGAATACTGCGAGCTTAAACAAAAACTATTAGACAACAAACTAACTGAGGGAACTAAAATCCTTAGTAAAACAGAAGTAGAAAAACTTGAAAACGATATTGAAACAGCAAGAAGAGCAATCAAAAAATATCTTGATACCCTTAGCGTTGAAGAGGAACTTGATGCGATATTAGAGTTAAGAGAGATTAGAAGTTGCTATGAATTTGCAAAGTGGGAGTATTAAGATGAAAGCAAAGATTTACGAAATCATCGATTTTGAAGACGGGATAGCAAAAAATCTCAATAGGTTCAGAAAAGGTGAACCTACTGAGGAGTTTTGGGAGATTTGGAAAGTTTGCAAAGAGGAGTTAAAAGCCCTAAAGTTTTCAGTCTTCAAGGATAAAGACAACAAGTTTTATGTCTATGATTGGGACTGCGGTACAGCAACTGCTGAAGAGTATGAGGCTTGGGTTGAAGAGTGCAAGGCAGATAACCTAAATGGTTGTAAAAGCTCATTCTTAAGTATGGTTTGGGGAAATGATAGATTTACGCAAGATAAAAAATCTGATATCGATGCAGAAGTTGAAAGGTGTGGTAACGTTGAAGATGTTCTCTCAATCATTAGAAGAGAGATGTTTGGTTCTGATGTGCTAATTAAGGAGTATTTTTCGTGTTATCAGTAGGAAAATTTAAAAGGTGGGGCTTGTTGCAAATGTCAGTAAGTCACAAGCCCCTTATAGAGAGTTGATAGCAATTAAGCTATCTTTGTCTTAGGTTGCAGACTATAGGATATCTGCAATCTCCATTATATCATAGGAGATATAAAAAAATGAAAACAAAATGGGATTTTTAGCCTATTGATCTCCTCTTAAAATATCTAAAAATAGTTGATTTCTACTCATTGCATCTTCAACCATTGTTTCTAATGAATATATGTGTGTAGTAGAGTTTAATTTATCATTATAGATATAGTACATCTCCCCTTTCGGCATATATGCCTTTTGAATTCCAACCATAAGCTCCAAATCTCTTTTTTCTTTATCTCCTAGATTTGTAATGAGATAAGCCCATATTCTTACATTAACTCCATTATTCTCAAAATATTGTTTAATTTTTAGAGTATATTTATTTGTTTCCGTCAGTCCTACTGCGTTTTTTTCACCTGTTGCATCACTTCCTTTTAGCTCGATTATTACTATATCCTGTGCGTTTTCTTTTGTCTTTGTGAAAATACAAATATCTGGTCTTGTTGAGTCATCTTTTATGCCCAGTATTTCATTGATGGTTTTATCACTATAAGCATATGTATAGATCATAAACCTTTCATCAAATAGCCATAAATTGTTATCTTTGTATGATTTATAATTTTCACATGTCGTATATTTTTTCATAAT
>JAIRQK010000124.1 GCA_031256525.1 Campylobacteraceae bacterium | reverse complement strand
AAAATAACATTCTCTTTTAAGTCTTCCAAATAGTCTACTTTAGCTGCAATACTTGCTTCTGTTAAAACTTTTGTCGTCTCTTGGAATGATGCAGCTGAAATAATACTATCACTTCCGATGGCTGCTCTTGTAACTCCTAAAAGAACAGGCTCAGCAATCGCAGGTTCACCACCTCTTTTGATTATTGATTCGTTCTCTTCTTTGAATTTTCTTCTACTAATCAAATCGCCTTCGATAAAGTTAGTATTACCACTATCTACAATTTTTACTTGTCTTAACATTTGAGAAACAATCACTTCTATATGTTTGTCGTTAATCGCAACGCCTTGTCTACGATAAACTTGTTGTATCTCACTAATCAAATAATAGTGTAATGCTTTCTCTCCAAGAATTCTTAATATATCATGACTTGAAGCAACACCATCTGTTAATCTCTCACCTGCGTGAACATACTCACCTGCGTGAACATGAATTTGCTGTGATTTATCAATTAGATATTCACTTGTTTGTCCGTTAGAGCCTTCTATTATAACTCTCTCTTTTGAACGCAAAGGTTTTCCAAAACGAATAATTCCATCAATTTCAGCAACAACTGCCACATTTTTTGGACGTCTTGCTTCAAATAACTCACTTACTCTTGGAAGACCTCCTGTAATATCTTTCGATTTTGCAACCGCTTTTGGCGTACGCGCCAACAAGTCAGCCTGTTTAATCTCTGTATTGTTTTGAACAAATATCGCAGTTTTTGGCTCTAATTGATATTTAATTGTAGTGCCATTTTTTGTCAAAATGATAAGTGCTGGTTTTATTCCTGATGGCAAATATTCATTAATAACAAGTCTGCTTTGACCAGTTAATTCATCATACTGCTCAATAGCACTTGTACCGGGTTCAATATCTTCAAATGTTACCTTGCCATCATTTTCAGCAATAATAGGAGTTGAATATGGGTCCCACTCTGCTATTGTTGTCTTCTCATCTGTTTTTGGAATAGCAATCAAAATATCGCTTTTAACTTCGCTATTGTCATTAATTTGAATTACCGAATTTCTTGGTATATAGTGTCTAATCGCCTCTCTATCATCTTTATCAGCAACTACAGCAAAGATACCCTTTTCTGAAATTATATCACCATGTTTGATATCTCTAACTCTATCCAAATAGTCGGCTTTTAACTTATAGAACTTCACAACTCCTTCAGCACCAGCAAATATCTTCTGTACAATTGGATCACCATCATTTACTTTTAAATCAGCTGCATAAGGGATACGTTTTGGAACATTCCAGCCCTCTTTTATAATTTCAACTATACTCTCATTAACCTCTACCATATCCCCATTTGAATAAGGAATATATAGCTTTCCTTCTACTTTACCACTAACACCAGCTAATTCATTCTGTTTTGCTATATCGCTTTTTCTAAGAGAAAATTTAACACTCTCTTTTGAGTTTGTTATGGTAACAATAGCCTCTTCATACTCATTTGTTATGTTAAATTTGCCTTTAATTGGCGACTTTATCTTCGGTTCAACCAATAAAACTGCTGCATTTCTTCTGTTTGCAACAACTATTTTATTATCTTTTGTTGTGTATGTTTTTAAGTTATAAAATCTCACAAAACCCTCTTTGTGCGATATAACTTGTCTATCATGTTGCTCTGTTGAAGCTGTACCACCGATGTGAAATGTTCTCAAAGTTAACTGAGTACCCGGCTCACCGATTGATTGAGCTGATATAATTCCAACTGCCTCGCCCGGTTTTACAAGTCTACCCTCTCCAAGGTTATTTCCATAACACTTAGCACAAACCCCTTTTGCGGCTTTACATGTGATAGGTGTTCTTATAACTGCTGATTTTATGCCAGACTCTGTTATTGTCTTAGCTTTTTTCTCGTCAATTATTGTTCCTTCTGTAAATAAAACTTCGTTTGTTACGGTATCGATAATATCTTCAGCTAAAACTCTTCCTGCGATTCTCTCTTCAAGAGACTCTATCAACTCGCCACTTTCGCTAATTTCAGTTATCTCGACACCTTCATGCGTTCCACAATCATGCATAGAGACTTTAACATTTTGTGCAACATCAATTAACTTTCTTGTTAAATATCCAGCGTTCGCTGTTTTAAGAGCGGTATCTGCCAAACCTTTTCTAGCGCCGTGAGTCGAAATAAAGTATTCCAAAACATTCAACCCTTCACGAAAGTTAGATGTAATAGGTGTTTCGATAATAGAACCATCTGGTTTAGCCATAAGACCTCTCATACCAGCAAGCTGTCTAATTTGAGCCGCACTTCCTCTTGCTCCAGAGTCACTCATCATATAGATTGAATTGAATCCATCTTTGTCGCCTTTTACAAGTTTCATCATCTCTGCTGCGACAATATTGTTAGTCTCTGTCCAGATATCAACGATTTTATTATATCTCTCTTGCTCTCCTAAAAGTCCAGCACCAAACTGTTGTTGGATTTCACGAACGCTTTTTTTAGCCGCATCAATATGAGCTTTTTTAGTTTCAGGCACAATAATATCGTTAATAGATATTGAAATACCAGCTTTTGTTGCAAATCTGAAACCTAAGTTTTTAAGATTATCCAAAAATGATGCTGTAATTTCTAATCCGCCCTCTTTATAAACATAGTCAATCAATACGCTGATATCTTTTTTCTTAAGTACTGTATTCCACAAATTTTCAGGAACGAAATCTGGTATCGCATTTTTGAAAATCAATCTTCCAGCTGTTGTAAATATAGTTCTATTGTCAACTCTTGTTTTAATTTTTGCGTGAATATCAAGTGCATTTGATTCAATCGCTATCATAACCTCGTCAATATTTGCAAAAATTTTATTTGATCCTTTTGCATTTGCTTTTTCCAAAGATAGATAGTAGAGTCCTAATATCATATCTTGAGAAGGAACTGTAACAGCTTTACCAGATGCTGGTAGAAGAATATTCATTGAACTTAGCATTAAAACTTTACACTCTGTAATTGACTCTTGTGAAAGCGGAACGTGAACTGCCATTTGGTCACCATCAAAGTCCGCATTGAACGCCGAACAGACAAGTGGATGAAGTTGTATAGCCTTACCTTCAACAAGTATCGGATGAAACGCCTGTATGGATAATTTATGCAAAGTTGGTGCACGATTTAGCAATACTGGATAGTCTTTAACCACTTCAGACAAACACTCCCAAACTTCATTCGTTCTGTTTTCAATCATCTTTTTGGCTTGTTTTACTGTTGTCGCATAACCTTTTTCTTCAAGTTTTGCCAAAAGATGAGGCTTAAATAGCTCAAGTGCCATAAGTTTTGGAAGTCCACATTGATCCATTCTTAGTTTTGGTCCAACGACAATTACAGAACGTCCGGAAAAGTCAACCCTTTTTCCAAGTAGGTTTTGTCTAAATCTTCCTTGTTTTCCTTTGATAATTTCAGAA
>JAIRQK010000087.1 GCA_031256525.1 Campylobacteraceae bacterium | reverse complement strand
TCTAAATCTTCCTTGTTTTCCTTTGATAATTTCAGAAAGCGATTTTAGAGGTCTTTTATTTGAACCTTTAACCGCATTTGAACGTCTTCCATTGTCAAAAAGAGCATCAACTGCTTCTTGAAGCATTCTTTTTTCATTTCTAATGATAATATCTGGTGCATCAAGCTCTAACAATCTCTTAAGTCTTGAATTTCTATTGATAACTCTTCTATATAGGTCATTTACATCTGAAACTGCAAATTTTCCACCATCAAGTGCAACAAGAGGTCTAAGGTCTGGTGGTAAAACTGGTAGCATAGTTATCATCATCCACTCAGGTCTATTACCGCTTTTCAAAAACGCTTCAACAACTTTTAATCTCTTAGCTATTGTTTTTTTCTTAGCTTCAGAGTTTGTTGAATTTATCTCTGTTTTTAATTGCTCTAAAATATCGACTAAATCAATATCTGCTAAAAGTTCTTGAATGATATTTCCTCCCATTCCAGCAGAAAAACCAGTGCTCTCAAATCTTTGTACTAATGATTGGTGTTGCTCTTCGTTTAAAATGTCATACTTTTCAACTTTTTTGGTATTTTCGTTATCATAATACGCTTCTCCAGCCTCTTTAACCACATATGCCTCATAATAAAGCACGCGTTCAAGGTCTTTCATTTTAATGCCTAAAAGCGTTCCTATTCTACTTGGAAGCGAATTAACATACCAAATATGTGCAACTGGTGTTACAAGTTCAATGTGTCCCATACGAGAGCGTCTAACTTTTGTACTTGTTACCTCAACACCACATTTTTCACATTTAACACCTTTGTAACGCATCTTCTTATATTTTCCACAAAGACACTCATAATCTCTAATTGGTCCAAAAATTTTTGCACAAAAAAGTCCATCGCGTTCTGGCTTTAATGTACGATAATTAATCGTTTCTGGCTTTTTAACCTCACCATAACTCCATGAGCGAATCTTATCTGGACTAGCTAATTTTAGTTGAAACGCCTTAAAATCTTTTGGTCGATTCTCTTCATTTATATTTATTAATTCAAGTCTTTTCATTATTCATCTACCTCATCATACACTTCTACATCAAGAGCTAAAGATTTTAACTCATTTGTTAAAACGAAGAATGTTTCTGGTATTCCAGTAGTTGGAATATTTTCACCCCTAACAATTGACTTATAAGCAGCTACACGACCCTCTACATCATCGGATTTGACCGTTAACATTTCCTGAAGTGTGCTTGAAGCTCCATAAGCCTCTAATGCCCAAACTTCCATCTCTCCAAACCTTTGACCACCAAATAGAGCTTTTCCTCCAACAGGTTGTTGGGTTACTAATGAATATGGTCCTGTGCTTCTTGCGTGAACTTTCTCATCTACTAAATGGTGAAGTTTCAGCATATACATATAGCCCACATTTACTCTCTCTTTCATTTTTTCGCCGGTTCTTCCATCGTAAAGTTCACTTTTGCCATCTGAATCAATTTTTGCCATTTCGAAAAGTTTTTTAAACTCTTTTTCATTTACACCATCGAATATTGGAGTAGCAAATTTAACTCCCTTGCTCCAATCTCTTGCGTAATCTACCAACTCTTCATCACTTATCTTCTCTAAAAATTTCTTAGCGTCCATAAGTTTTGTAACTTCGGCAATCTCTATCATCTTTTGACGCAGTGTTTTTATCCACTCGCTTTTTTTGTTTTCAAATATATCAGCTATTTGATTTCCAAGTTTTTTTCCAACAAGCCCAAGGTGAACTTCCAATATCTGTCCTATATTCATACGAGATGGAACACCTAATGGATTTAATATTATATCAACCGTTTTACCGCTTTTTAGATATGGCATATCAACTTTTGCAACAATGTTTGAAACTATACCTTTATTACCATGTCTACCAGCCATTTTATCGCCAACTTTGACTTTTCTCTTTGCAGCTATGTAAACTTTTACAAGTTTAATTACGCCATTTGGCAATATATCGTCTTTTTCAACAATATTTAGCTTTTCATCATGCTCTTCTTTAAGTTTCTTTTTCTCATTTTGAAAATGATTTTTCAGTTGCTCATACTCAACTCTTACATTTTCTGCAAAAGATTTTACTAAAACATTAAGCGTAAATCTATTGATAGTTGATATATCTTCTTTTGATATTACACTTCCTTTTTTATATGTTTTTTTATTAATCTCTTGATCTTGCGTCAATTTTGCTTTTGAAAGCAGAGAGTTAATTCTGAGCATCTCTTCACGATCCAACATTAAAAGTTTATCGTGATGTTCTCTATCAAGCGTCTCTTTCTCTTTTTCATAGGCTTTTATTGCTCTAGGATCTTTATCGTAACCTTTTTTAGTAAAAATCTTAACATCAGTTACAACACCCTCCATTGATGGTGTAGCATATAGGGATTTGTTTACTACATGACCTGCTTTTTCACCAAATATCGCACGAAGCAATCTCTCTTCAGGTGTTGGTTTTACCTCGCCTTTTGGTGATATTTTACCAACTAAAATCATACCCGGCTTTACATTTGTTCCTATCCTAATAATACCGCTCTCGTCAAGATGGGACAGATCTTCCTCTTTTACATTTGGAATATCTTTTGTTATCTCTTCCATTCCATCTTTTAGCTCTCTTGCTTCAGCCTCTTTTTCATAAATATGAACACTTGTAAATGTATCCTCTTTTATCATATCTTCGCTAAGAATTATCGCATCTTCAAAGTTGTATCCATTCCAAGGCATAAATGCAACCATCACATTCTTACCGACTGCAAGTTCGCCTTTTTCCATACTTGGTCCATCAGCAATAATTTGACCTTTTTCTATATTCATGCCTGCTTTAACAATAGGTGTTTGATTGAATGTTGAGTTTTGGTTTGTTCTTAGATTTTTTTCTAATGCATAATGGTCGATAAATGCTCCATTTTCATCTTCGCCCAAGATATAGATGTTTTTATTATCAACTTTTTCGACAACACCGGCTCTTTTTGCTTTTATAGCTTGCCAAGAGTCACGTGCAGCAATTTTCTCAACGCCAGTACCAACCATAGGCGCACTTGATTTTAAAAGTGGAACTGCTTGACGTTGCATGTTTGAACCCATTAAGGCACGGTTTGCATCATCATGTTCCAAAAATGGAATAAGTGAAGCAGCAACACCAGTTATCATAGCAGATGATAAGTCTATCAAGTTTACTTTCTCTTTTTCAGCAAGGACAATTTCGCCATTTGTTCTAACTTCGATCAAATCATCAACAATATTGCCTTTATCATCAACGAGCGTACTAGCAGGTGCGATTACCATTCCCTCTTCTTGAGTTGCAGTTATATAGATAATTTCATCAGTTACTTTACAATTTTCAACTTTTCTATATGGAGCTTCAACAAAACCAAGCTCATTAACTTTTGCGTAAGTAGCTAATGTATTGATAAGACCTATGTTTTGACCTTCTGGAGTTTCAACTGGACAAATTCTTCCATAGTGAGTTGGGTGAACATCACGAACTTCAAATCCAGCTCTCTCTTTTACTAAGCCACCCTCTCCTAAAGCTGAAAGTCTTCTTTTATGAGTAATTTCACTAAGTGGATTTGTTTGGTCCATAAATTGCGAAAGTTGCCCGGTAGTAAAAAATTCCAAAATAGAGTTTGTTATCATTTTCGAATTTACAAGATCGTGTGGCATTAACTCTTCAATATTGCTTCCAATTGCACCAAATTTATCTTTTATGGCTTTTTGCATCTTTGCAAGACCAGCGTGCATCTCATTTGCTAATAGTTCACCAATAGATCTTATTCTTCTATTTCCTAAATGGTCGCGGTCATCAATATGTCCTTGTCCATTTTTAACTTTTATCAGATATTTTGCTGTTTTGATAATGTCTTCATTTGTCATAACAGTAACATACTCTGGAACTTCAAGTCCAAGTTTATGGTTCATTTTCATACGACCAACTTTTGTTAGATCATATCTTTCTGGATTGAAAAATAGGTCATTAACAAAAATTTTCGCCGCATCTTTTGTGATTGGCTCGCCCGGTCTCATAACTTTGTAAATTCTTATTGCGGCAAGGTCGTTCTCACCATCAATGCCCTCTGTTTGTTTTAATAATTTTAATGTTTCCGCATCTGTAATAAATGAGTTGATAATCGCATCATCAACACCACTTGCCAAGTCATTTGCGATTTCGATATTTGCACAACCAGACTCAATGATTTTCACCATTTTATTCTCTTCAAGCTGCGTTAAAGTGTCAAATAAAACTTCGCCACTTTGTGAATCAACAACCGGAGATGATAAAAATCTATTTACCAAAATATCAGTTGGATACTCAACCCATTTTAATCCATCTTCAGCAATTTTTTCCGCTTTTTTCTGCGTTAATCTTTTTCCAGCATTTACTAAAATATTTCCATTTTCATCTTTTAAATCAAACTCTACTCTTCCAACAAAATTTTTAGGAAAATATTCCATCAAAAATTTGCTATTTTTAATTTTTAAGTTTATTACCGGATAGAACAACTTAACAATATCTTGTTTGCTATATCCTAAAGCCCTAAAAAGAATTGTTATAGGAACTTTTCTTCTTTTATTTATTCTTACAAAAAGCGTATCTTTGGCATCATATTCAAAATAGAGCCAAGAACCGCGATCTGGTATTATCTGTGCTGTATATATAAGTTTATTTGCAACTGTAGAACTCTCTTCCTCTTTAAAAATAACACCCGGGCTTCTGTGGAGTTGATTTACAACAACTCTCTCAACACCGTTTATGATAAATGAGGTTCTATCTGTCATTAATGGTATTTCACGAATATAAATTGATTGCTCTTTTATATCTTTTACACCTGTTTTTTCGCCAGTTCTTTCATCTTTATCCCAAAGAATAAGCCTTATATTCATTTTTAAATTTACTGAATATGTAAGACCTCTCTCCATACATTCTCTAACTGTGTATTTTGGACGTCCAACCTCGCAATTAACATATTCTAATGTCAATCTATTTTGTGGATCATGAATTGGAAAAATTGATTTGAAAACTTTTTCAACTCCACTCTCTTCATCCTTAGCATCAATATTTAAAAAATGCTCATAACTTTTTTGTTGGAGTTGAAGCAGATTTGGAACATCTATTTGCTGAGGTACTTTTGCAAAATCTACCCTTAAGCGATTTCCTGATTTTAAGTTATTTAACATGAGCTTACCTCGTTGTATAATTTGAAAAGTGATTGTAGTAATTGCTCTTTTTTTGACAAGCAAATATTATTTAAATTACAAAAACCTAAAAAAAATAAAGAGGGCATAAGCCCCCTTTTAATTTTATATGTAACCAAAATTACTTAAGCTCTACTTTAGCGCCTGCTTCTTCAAGTTGTTTTTTAGCTGCTTCAGCATCAGCTTTACTAACACCCTCCTTGATAACAGAAGGCGTTTGCTCAGTAGCATCTTTAGCCTCTTTAAGACCAAGACCTGTTAAAGCTCTAACTGCTTTAATTACATTAATTTTTGTAGCTCCAGAATCAATGATAACAACATCAAATTCCGTTTTTTCTTCAACAGCTTCAGCTGCTGCACCTGCTGCTACACCAGATGCAACCATAACAGGAGCTGCAGAAACTCCAAATTTTTCTTCAAATTCTTTTACTAATTCACTAAGTTCTAAAACACTAAGATTAGAAATAAATTCTAATACATCTTCTTTTGTAATTGCCATTTTTTTCTCCTAAATATTAATTATGCTGATTGTTCTTTTTTAGCTCTAAGAGCATCTAAACCAATTGTAAAATTCGTAATTGGTGCATTCCAAACCTGAAGTAACATTGCAAGTAGCTCATTGCGTGATGGCGTTTTAGACAATGCTTCAACTTTTGCTGCAGTTGCAACTTCGCCTTCAATAAACGCTGTTTTAACAGCAAAAGCATCGAATGTTTTCGCAAAATCTACAACCAACTTACTCACTTTTATCTGATCTTCGCCCCAAACAAAGATATTTGTATCTTTTAGTTCGAGACCAGACTTTTCTGCGTTACCTAAAGCAATGTCTGCAAGTGTATTTTTAATAACTTGTACTTTAACATTCTCTTCTTTTGCTTTAATTCTTAAGCCTTCTAACTTTTTAACGCTTAAGCCCTTATAGTTACACACTATTATTACATCGGAAGTTTTAAACTCTTCGGTAAGATCAGAAATAAGTTTCGCTTTTTCTTCTCTAGTCATTTTTTCTCCTTTCCAACCGGCGATTTCAAGTAGAGACAAGAAAATCTTGAATTAAGCTATAAAGCCTCTACTATCTCCAATCAAAGATTTAATTCACATATAAACTTTTAACTATCTCAAATCAATTAATTCTTGAGCTTCTAGTTTAATAGATGGGCTCATAGTAAGCGACAACGCCGCAGATTTTATATATTTGCCTTTTGCAGCTGAAGGTTTATGTTTGTTAATTGCCTTAATAAATGCTACAAGGTTGTCTGTAATTTCACCATTAGAAAAACTTATTTTTCCAAGACCAGCGTGAATATTGCCTTGTTTATCAACACGGAAATTTACTTGACCGCCTTTTACATTCTTAACCGCTTTTGCAACATCCATCGTAACTGTTCCAGTTTTTGGATTTGGCATAAGTCCTTTTGGTCCAAGAAGACGTCCAACCTTACCAACAAGCCCCATCATATTTGGAGTTGCTATAAGAACATCAAAATTAAATATTCCTTTTTGAATATCCTCTATCAAATCATCACTACCAACTATATCAGCTCCGGCTTTTTTAGCCTCGTCTGCTTGAATATCTTTCGCTATAACCGCAACTCTTACAACTTTTCCTGTTCCAGCTGGAAGTATAACAGAACCTCTTACCATTTGGTCTGCATGTCTTGGGTCAACATTTAATTTTAATGCTATCTCTACAGTTTCATCAAATTTCGCAGATTTTAAATCTTTGATAACATTAACAGCCTCATTTAAATTGTACTCTTTTCTCGTATCAACTTTTTTTAATAATTCTTCTAATCTTTTCGAATTTTTCGACATTATCTATTTACCTCGCATATTTAAGTGCTACCGCTTTAACCTAAGCGGTCAAGGTTTTTTAATCCTCTACCTCAACGCCAATGCTTCGAGCAGAACCTGCAATTATTTTTGCTGCTTGCTCTTTGTCATTTGTGTTTAAATCAACAATTTTTCTATTAACAATTTCCATTATTTGAGCTTTTGTAATTTTAGCTACTTTATTTTTTAATGGATTGTCTGAACCTTTTGTAAAACCAGCAGCTTTTTTAATTAAATCTGTCGCTGGTGGTTGTTTTGTAATAAATGTAAAACTTTTATCAGCATAAACAGTAATAACTACAGGAATATTAAAACCTGCCAAATCCTTTGTTCTTTCATTAAAAGCTTTACAAAACTCCATAATATTAACACCTCTTTGACCAAGTGCAGGTCCTACAGGAGGCGATGGATTAGCTTTGCCAGCAGCAATTTGAAGTTTTATCTCACCTATTACTTTCTTAGCCATATATATTTCCTTACAATATTTTTATTAAACAATCTTTTCAACTTGTGAATAGAGTATCTCCACTGGTGTACTTCTACCAAAAATTGAAACATTTAAACGCAATTTTCCATGAACCATATCATACTCTTCTACAACACCAGTAAAGTTCGCAAAAGGTCCTTCAATTATACGCACACTTTCACCATCATCAAAAGAAATTTTTGGTTTTGGTGCACCTTTTTTTCCTGCTTTTTCTAAAATTAAAGTTATATCTTTTTCATTTAAAGGTGTTGGTTTTTTAGACTCACCAATAAAACGACTCACTTTAGGAAGCGACTGAATTTTATGCCACAAAGCAGTATCAAGATCAAGCTCTGCAAAGACATAACCAGAATACAAACTTCTTTCAGTTATCTTCTGTTTTCCATTTTTAACTTCAATAACATCTTCAGTTGGCACAAGAATAGAATTGAGTCTATCACCTATTCCATGATCCTTAACAAGCATCTCTATAGCCCTTTTAACACTCTGCTCACTTCCAGCGTATGTTTGAATAGCATACCATTTGTGTGTCATAGAGAATCCCTAGTTAATAACGCTTGACAATACAAGTGACATAATAAAATCTACTAATGCCAAAAAAAGCGAAATAACAGCAACAACAATACCAACCGATATAAAAGCACCTCTTACTTGCTCTTTTGTTGGAAAGATAACTTTTCCAATTTCAGCTTTAGAGTTTTTTACATAACTTATAAACTTTTCCATATCTTCAACCTTAAAATGGCAGGGTAGGAGGGATTCGAACCCCCAACCTGCGGTTTTGGAGACCGACGCTCTACCGTTAGAGCTACTACCCTACTAGCAAATCGATTAACTTTTTAACTTAATTTCTTTATGAACAGTGTGTTTTCTAAGACGAGGACAATACTTTTTTTTCTCAAGTTTTTCTGTCGTAGTCTTACTGTTTTTTGTCGTCGTATAATTAATATCTCCGG
>JAIRQK010000053.1 GCA_031256525.1 Campylobacteraceae bacterium | reverse complement strand
TTCCTATTTTTCCAAGATAACTATTTTCTAAATTAAGCATAGATAGTTCATTTTCCAATTCAATAACAGCCTCTTTATTTTCAGTTACTAATTCGATTTTTGTTGCAAACTCATCTTCTATAGTGTGATTTTTCGGGTATGTACTTGCAAACCAAATAAGTATTGAAACAGCTAAAATAAATGTTCCAGCCTTTTTTAAATACATCCACGCTTTTAACCACACAGCCTCTAAAAGAAGCGAAAAAGATGGAAATCTATATTTTGGCATCTCCAAAACAAAAGGGTTATCTTTTCCTTTAAAAACAAACACTCTTAAAATTTTTGCAACTATCAATCCAAAAAGTGCCCCTGCGATATAGATAATGAAAAGAATATTTCCGGGTTGATAATCAGAGAAAAATGCTCCAACAAAAAGCACATAAACAGGAAGTTTTGCCCCGCAACTCATAAACGCAATTATGAAAAGTGTTAAGAGTCTATCATTATCATTTTTTAAAATTCTTGTTGACATATATGCTGGAACAGAACAACCAAAACCGCTAATTAATGAGATAAAAGATTTTCCGTGAAGACCAAATCTATGCAAAAATCCATCAAGCAAAAATGCAGCTCTTGACATATATCCTGTCATTTCAAGTAGTGTAATACCCAAAAACAGGATAATAATATTTGGCAAAAACATAATAACCGCACCAACACCTGCTATTATTCCGTCTGCTATAAGTGAAGAGAGTTCGCCCTCACCTATTGTTTCAACAGCTCTCTCTTGCAACCAAACAACTCCAGCATCTATCCAATCCATAGGAATTGAGCCAACAACAAATACAAGTTGAAAAACTGCCCACATTAAAAATAGAAATATTGGAATTCCCAAAAATTTATTTAAAAGTATCGCATCAATTTTATCAGTCAATGTTTTGTCTGTATCTTCGGTTGTAAAAATGCTTAATGACTCCATTCTCGCACCTTTTGAAAAAGCGGCTCTCTCTTTGGCAAATATCTCTTGTGTACTATTTGTATTATAAGTTTTGTAAAGATTTTGATTTGCCTCTTGTACAATAGGTTCAAGGTCAATCCAAAGAGGTTCGGACTTTAACTCGTTATAGATTTTTTTATCTCCACTTAACAGTTTTATAGATAATGCTCTATTTGAATAGAGTGAATTGCCATATTTTTTTTCATCAAGCATCGTTGCGATTTTTTCAATTACTACTTCAATCGGCTCACTAAATACAAATTTGGAAGGCTTTTTCTCTTCATTATAGACTTTTATACATTCATCCATAAGTGGTATTAAGCCTTGTTTTGTTTGAGCAGAAACATTTAAACAAGAAACACCTAAAATTTTACTAAGTTGCTCATTATCAATTTTTATACTCTCTTTTTCTGCTTCATCATACATATTTAAGGCAATCACCATTTTATGATTAGATTGTAATAGTTCGCTTGTTAAGTATAGATTTCTCTCTAAATTTGTAGAATCAACAACATTTAGTATCAAATCATATTCGCCATTTTCAATAAACTCTTTTGCAATCTTCTCTTCTTGTGTATAATTATTTAAAGCGTAAGTTCCCGGTAAATCTATAATTTTTATCTCA
The DNA here is from genome assembly GCA_031256525.1 of Campylobacteraceae bacterium. Taxonomy (GTDB): domain Bacteria; phylum Campylobacterota; class Campylobacteria; order Campylobacterales; family Campylobacteraceae; genus JAIRQK01. The sequence continues at coordinate 3,137 of JAIRQK010000053.1, read as the reverse complement.
TACTCTTTATAAGTGAAAATTTTCTCTACTTTTTCAACTGTAACACCGGGGAAATTTCCAACTTTCAATCTTGCATTGCTTATGGAGTTTATAAGCATACTCTTACCGACATTTGGTTGCCCAACTAAAGCTATCGTTATCTTTTTCATTTATGCAATTTCCTTAATTTTTACCTTCTTAGCCTCATCAAATCTTAAGGCAATTAATGTTTTTCCTGATTTAATTTCAATAGTATCTTTTTTAATGCTAAAATTTTTTACTACAAATTCGCTTCCCTCGTGTATGCCAAAAGAAAAAAGCCTTAGTCTAAGTTCCTCGTCAGCATCAACTTCTAAAACTACTCCTTTTTGATTTAAAGATAGGTCGCTTAAATTTTTCATTCTTCTTCCTTAATGTGATAATTATTATCAAAATTATAATGGCGGTAATTATAATATCAATATCATTAAAAATTTTTTAAATTTAAAAAATTTATTTATTTTTTATTTAAATAAAATTATGCTAAATTTACGGATAAAAAAGAAGGAGAGCTTATGAGAGTCGCCCTAATTCAACACGCATTTAAAAAAAACAAAAAAGATACAGTCGAGTTTACATGCAAAATGATAAAAGAAGCTAAAGAGAAAAAAGCGGAAGTCGTCGCACTCCAAGAGCTTCATCAAGATAGATATTTTTGCATAAATGAGAATGTAAACAACTTTGACCTTGCAAACAGTTGGGAAGATGATATAAAATTTTGGTCAAATGTCGCAAAAGAGAATAATGTCGTGCTTATTACCTCTTTATTTGAAAAACGCTCATCTGGGCTTTACCATAATACTGCTGTTATTTTTGAAAAAGATGGTACTGTTGCTGGAAAATATAGAAAAATGCATATTCCTGATGACCCCGGTTTTTATGAAAAGTTCTATTTTACTCCCGGAGATACTGGATTTGAGCCGATAGAGACAAGTGTTGGGAAACTTGGCGTTTTGGTTTGTTGGGATCAATGGTATCCAGAAGCCGCAAGAATTATGGCTTTAAAAGGGGCTGAAATTTTGATATATCCAACAGCTATTGGTTGGTTTGATGGCGATAGTAAAGAAGAGCGACAAAGACAAAAAGAGGCTTGGATAACTATACAAAGGGCACATGCAGTAGCAAATGGACTTCCTGTAATCTCCATTAACCGTGTTGGAAAAGAGAAAGATGATATGTCTATGCTTGATGGAATTAGATTTTGGGGAAATTCATTTATAGCTGGTCCTCAAGGGGAGATTTTAGCCTCTTTAAGTAGCGAAGAAGAAAAAGTTTTAATCTATGATATTGATATGAAGAGATGTGAAAATGTAAGACGCATTTGGCCATTTTTAAGAGATAGAAGAATTGATAATTATGAAGGCATATTAAAGAGATTTATAGATTAAGATTTGCGTGTTAGGTTATTTTCATTATTAAAAAACCAAAGTAGACAAAAGAGAAGTCCGGGGGTCTTTGGCATTTTCTCATCATACAGAAACTCTTTTACCATATCTCTGTGCAGAAAAAAGAGTTCAATATCTTCATCTTTTGTTCCCCCTCCTTCGTTTCTTTTTGCACTCTCATCAATAAAGCCAAAAAATATGTGTTGCTTCGAGCCTGAAACTCCAACACTTGAATAGATTGAGTTTATTTTAACTATATTTTCAAGCTCTATTTCATAACCACACTCTTCTAACACCTCTTCTTTTATAGTCTCTTTTTCGCTTAGTTCTTTATCCATAAGCCCAGCACAAAGTTCGTAGGTATAGCCATCATTATCACTATTGTTTAAAAAAACGGCTGGACGAAACTGCTTAACGAGCAAAAAAGATTTTTTTTCATTGTGATAGAGCAAAATGGAGACACTATCATGCGTTTTTACGATATCCCATGTTTTTTCTGAGTCATTTTGCAAATATGTAACTCTTTTTAGGGTGATATATTTGGACTTTTCGCACGGTTCAATTTTTAAAATTTTTATACTATTACTCATTCTCTTCCACTACATCATCATTATTGTTTTCGTTATCATCATCTTCATACAGACTTGCGACCAAATCAAATTTCACCTCTTTTAAAGGCAAAAGTCTCTTTTCATTAACAACTTCCAAATTATCTTTTACATCTTTTATGTAGTCAAAAAACATCTTTTTTTGTTCATTGGTTAGCTCAGACTTTGCAACATGAAGAACACTTGATGGGTTAATCGCTTGGTTGCCTTTATAGAGTCCAAAATGAAGATGTGGTCCTGTGCTTATTCCTGTGTTTCCTACAAACGCAATATGTTGCCCTTGTTTAACACTCTGTCCTTTTTTCAAACTGTTTCTAAAGCCATTTAAATGTGCATAAAGAGTTTTATATCCGCCTTGATGAACAATTTCAACCGTTTTTCCATATCCATTTTTTGTCCCAACAAAATCTACCTTGCCATCTCCTGCTGCGTTTACTATCGTTCCTATTGGTGCAGCATAGTCTATACCCAAATGTGCTCTATATTTCCCTAAAACAGGATGCCATCTCTTTAGAGAAAATGGTGATGATATCCTTAAATATCTAAGTGGAACAGTTAAGAAAAAGCTCTCCATCTCTTTTCCGTCTTGATTGTAATATCTATCATCATACAAAAATATATACTCTTTTTTTCCTCTTATATCTATATATGCACCGTGTATCTTAGGCATTTCAACATATGTTCCAAGCCTCTTCTTTTCATTATATATCAGAGCAACATTTGTCCCTTTTTGAAGTCTTGTAGCATCAAAACTTCCCTTGAAAACATGGGAAAAGACACCTGCTATCAAACCACTTCCTGTCAAATCTCTAATATCTTGATATGGAGATATTTGCATATCAAATGCAAGTTCCTTAGTCTCTTGTATATAAGCCGTTGGAGTAAGTGTCAATGTATAACTATCATCTTTTTCGCGGTATATATGAATTTGAAGCTCACTACTTACTGGAATCAATATCTGCTTTACATCACCATCATCATTTTTAAGTGTATAATACTTTACTCCAGCATACACTTCTGATGCAAACTCTTTATCTTCCGGGTCAAGATTGTAATATAGCGATAACGGCAAGCTGTTTCTCTGAAGAAACATTAAAAAACTCTCACCTTTTTCCCAAAATGCCTC
>JAIRQK010000092.1 GCA_031256525.1 Campylobacteraceae bacterium | reverse complement strand
CTCAAAATTTTGAAAAAATGCAAAGCCAAGAGGTGGACATATTTGATGGTTCGCATATTGAAAATGCAAAAAATGGTTTCTACTTCAATATCAATTTTATGAGAGGCGGTCATAAAAATCAATTCAGGTACTACAACAAAACAAAACGAATACAGCTTATCGGTATGAGTCGTTATCAGTTTGGTAATGCAGCAAATGATGGAAGCGGAGAGTCAAGTGTAAATCTACTGACCAGTGACTATATTGGTGATTGGAACTATTTTGACCATAATAAGACAGTGTTGATAAAAATACCGACTATTAAAACCAAAATGGTTTTGGGCAAAGTGTATTTGGAAGATTTTAGTGAAGAGACCTATTTTGGTTTTGCGAAAAAATGTGAAGAACTTTATCATACTCGTAAACAAAGAGAGATGCAAAAATAAAAACAGTGAAAAAATAATATTATTGTGTCTTTGTTATGATAAATGTAATAGTATAAAATGAAAAACAGTAGTAAATTAACCTCCTCGCAAGAGTATAAAAAAGGATAAAATATGGCACAAATGGAACAGATAGAGATACAATTAAGCAAAAAGAAGATGTTTTTAACATTTCTTGGTGCAATGGTTTTTGTTGGTCTTGGCTTATTTATGTTAATTAATCCTTCAATGTCTACTAAATACAACTCAACTTTTGTTGCCATTGTAGGACTTTTTTCTGTACTGTTTTTTGGACTTGCAGCTATAATAATATTTCGCAAACTTTTAGATAAAAAAGCTGGACTTATTATCAATCAGCAAGGTATTATAGATAATTCAAGCGGTGTTGTGGCAGGGCTTATTTTGTGGGAAGATATTGAAGAGGTTATGGTTTTGAATGTGTCGGGTCAAAAATTTTTGATGTTTATCGTTAAAAATCCGCAAGAGTATATTGATAAAGCTACAAGTTTGTTTCAGAGAAAAATGATGAAATTAAATTACAGAATGTACGGTTCGCCAATTAGCATTTCAGCCAATGCCTTGCAAATGAATTTTGATAATTTGCATAAATTATTAGTAGAAAAAATGAAAGAGTGTCATAATATTAAAATTTATAGGCTATAAATTCAATATTTACAGAAACAATATCCCATTTTTGTCCTACTCTTAACTTTTTTATAAAAAACATTAGATAGAATACAAGTTTAACTATAATATTAAAATTAAAAGGTTTTTTTATGAGCAAAATAAGTGCTAAAGTTTGGTGCTTTGGTGACAACATTGATACTGACTTGATAATAGCCGCAAGATATTTAAACACATCAGACCCAAAAGAGTTGGCAAAACATATAATGGAAGATGCTGACCCGGATTTTATAAGTAAAATCAAAGCTGGAGATATTATCGTTGCTGGGGAAAATTTTGGTTGCGGAAGTAGTAGAGAACACGCTCCGATAGCTTTAAAAGCAGCTGGCGTGAGTGCGGTTATTGCAAAAAGTTTTGCAAGAATTTTTTATAGAAACTCTTTTAATACAGGACTTCCTATATTTGAGCTAAAAGAGAGTGATAAGATGAAAGAGGGCGATATTGTTGAGATAGATATGGATAGTGGCGATATCAACAATTTATCAACAGATAAGACTTATAAATTTTTATCAATTCCTCATTTTATGCAAGAGCTTATAAATTCTGGTGGACTTATAAGTTACGCAAAAAAACAGATAAATAAAGGTTAATTTTATGAAACAGTACAAAATTGCATTAATAAAGGGCGATGGGATAGGTCCTGAGATAATTGATGAGGCTATAAAAGTTTTAGATGCGGTTAGCTCAAATGAAAAGTTTGATTTTTCATATAATGAATATTTAATGGGCGGAATAGCAGTTGATGTAAAAGGCACTCCTTTGCCAGAAGAGACAGTACAAGGGTGTTTAAACTCTGATGCGATACTATTTGGTGCGATAGGTGGCGAAAAATGGGATAAACTCCCAAGAGACAAAAGACCAGAAACGGGACTGCTTAATCTTAGAAAAGCCCTAAGTGTCTTTGCAAATCTTCGTCCAATGTCCGTTTTTGATGAATTGGTGAATGCAAGCACATTGAAACTTGAAGTTATAAATGGTGTTGATTTGTTGGTTGTTAGAGAGTTAATAGGTGGTATATATTTTGGACAACCAAGACAAAATGATGGTAATTGTGCTTTTAATACGATGATTTATACAAAAGATGAGGTAAAAAGAATTGCTCATATTGCTTTTAAATCAGCACAAAAAAGACGACAAAAGGTGTGTTCAGTTGATAAAGCAAATGTTTTAGAGGTTAGTCAATTGTGGAGAGATACTGTAAATGAAGTATCAAGTGAGTATCCTAATGTTTTGCTTTCACATATGTATGTAGATAACGCTGCTATGCAACTAATTCGCGATCCAAAACAGTTTGATGTTATTTTGACAAGCAATCTTTTTGGTGATATATTAAGCGATGAAGCAAGTATGATAAGTGGTTCAATTGGACTTTTACCTTCAGCTTCATTGGGTGGGAAAATTGGACTTTATGAACCAATTCACGGTTCAGCACCAGATATTGCAGGACAAGGCATCGCAAATCCAATAGCAACAATTTTAAGTGCTGCTATGATGCTTAGATACTCTTTCAATGAAGAAAATGCAGCAAAGAAAATAGAAGATGCAGTAAAAGATGTTTTAAAAGATGGATATAGAACAAAAGACCTTTCAGCTTATGATGCAAAAGAGATTTGCTCAACGAGCGAGATTGGTTCTATAATAGCCGATAGAGTTTCTAAAATTTAGACTATGTCTTTATTAAGAAAGCATTAAAAGGAGTTTCAAGTGAGTAAGAAAACCTTAAAAGAGAAGATAATTGATTTTGTTTGCAATGTATCAAATCAACCTGTGAGATATAAAGATCTACTTTTGGCAAATGCCTTGTTCAACGAAGGTATGCCTGTAGATTCAGCAAAGCTAAACTTTATGATAAGTATCCGAAAAACTTATCTTGTTTATGCGATTATCTGTTTTTGCATTATCGCACCAATAATTTTGCTTACTCACTTTACCCTAAAAGATGTAAATACACATATTCCAATAATTGGCGTTATTATCATCACTTCGGCTGTATTTATTGGATATAACTATTTTG
>JAIRQK010000075.1 GCA_031256525.1 Campylobacteraceae bacterium | reverse complement strand
TATCATAACGCCCGCATTGTCATATTTGTATGAAGCGAAATAGTTACAAGGAGTTGGAACAAGACCTAGGTTTTTAACCTTAATCCCAGCTTTATTTAAGCCACTTAAAAGCCAATCAAATATTGTTTTTGAGTGTGCTCTTGCATCATATCCAACTGCAACACTTTTATGAAATTTTAGTATTTTTTTACCAAGTAAATAGCCGATAATTTTTATACTTCTCTCATTTAGGTCTTTCTCAAAAATACCTCTGATATCATACTCTCTAAAAATATGTCTCATTAACTAAATCTTTAGTTTATACATTTTTGCATATATGTTTGATGAAACAGATTCAAATAAGTTTTTATCATAATTATCTAAAAAAAACATTTGAAAATAGACCGAATTATACAGCTTCTCATCAACTATCATTGTTCCATAAGATTGGTGAGCAACAAGGTTAAAATTACCATTTTGATGGATATTAAATCCATCTCTAACTAATTCATTGTTTTGACCATAATGCACTTTCACAACTCTTTTCAAAGGAAATCTATTTACCCCAATAGTCGGGTCATTAGCATTTATAACTATTTCCCATGTTTTTTTGTCTATTGCAATTCCATTATTAAAAACTATATTGCTATCGTTTTCCTCTACTACACCAAGGTTGCTAATCCAAAATAGAGTCTTATCGTTAAGTCTTGCATCTTTTGTTTGTAGAATTTTTATATTGTTTATAGGAAACTCTTGCCCACTCATCAAATCACGGTTACTAAATCGCAAAATTGTAGGAAATATGCTACTCATTCTAAAAGGCAAATAAAAATAGATATCTCTTGTTTTTTCAGGTAGCTCAATATCGGTTTTTAAAGATAGTAGAAAATCGTTCGAGTTTGTAAAGTTGTAGTCTTGCATCATCCACGCAAGATTATTGCTTGGAATTTTTGTCTTATTTCTTGAAGATAAGCTCTCATTATCTCTATCAACTACAAATCTTTTTTCTGTATACTCAACCTCAAGCCTTGCCATATTTGCAGCACTTTTTTGGTCATTTCCCAATATAAAACTAACTGGAAAATTTTCAAATCCTTCGTGTTTTCCACCATCAATAAGTGTTTTTACATCAGAATAGTATCTTATAGGATAACCATAATCCCACCAAGTAACTACATAATCTTCTCTATTTGACTTTGTCTGAAACTCTTCAAGTAGTGCCACTTCACTTTTATTAAATACTGGTCCAGCTCTATTATTGTACGCATAGTTTATTGTTGGATAGAGTGCTAAAGAGGTAGCTAAAATAATAAAAATAGAAGAGGTATATTTTGCAACTTTTGTATTAGATGTATCAAAAAGTGTTTTGATAATTTCACCGATTTTAACTATTAAAAAAGCTAGTCCAAATGATGCTACAGGAATAGCATACATTGTAAATCTTATCCCTTTTGAGTAAGAGAGTAGCCCAATACCAAGTATCGGCAACATTAATAAAAATATGGGTTTTTTAATACAAAGCCAAATATAACCTATCATTGATATTATAAACAGCTCACGATAGATGCTAATTCGCTCAGCAAATTCTCTGAACAAAATTTCAAATGGCTCATCTTTTCCGCTTGATTCGATAATGGTTTGCATAACTGACAAAAAGCCTAAACTTACTTCGCCCTCCATTGAGAGTACAGAATCTCTAAAAATATATAACTTTACAAGAGTCCAAACTGGTGTAGAACCTTGCAATATAAAATAGGCGACAAATAATATAAATGCAGATAAAGCTATATAAAAATTGTATTTTTCAAGTTTTTTTGAACAGATAAGAATAAAAAGTAGTGTTACTGCAGCTATTCCATAAAACTCTATAAACCACATCATTGAAATAAATATAATCGAAAAAAGTTCATAGTAGAAATTCTTATTTCCTTCAAATTTGAGACCTTTTGCTAATGTGTAAAATACCCCTTTTTTGGAATTTTTCCACGAACCTTCAAATGTAAGACTATCTATTAACACATAAATTATAGCAAGTCCAATAAACGCAAGTTCAATAGTGTATCCTTGAGGATACCACCACCTATAAGCAACAAGAGCTATACCAGTTAAAAATATATATTTTCTCTCTTGAGTTTTAAGAGCAAGTGCAAAACTAACGAATATTAAAACAGGAAAAAATATCGTTAACATATCTGTATCATAATATCCAAGCGATGACCTATTGTAATAGCTAGTCCCAATCCCAGTAAGAAGGGCGGCGATAACCCCACAAGCGGTCATATGAAATCTTCTTGCAACTATGATGATAGGGATAACAATAAAAGCACTAAAAATTGCAGGCATATAAAAAAAGATGGTCTCCATTTTAAATGGTAAAATTTTATATAACAATACCGTTATTTTTGACAGAGGCTCATGTACAGGAGATCTATCAAACTCTTGATGACAGTTTTTTTGGTAAAATTCGCCCATACTCGCATTATCTTTTTGGCAGAAAATTATATCCTTTGCTCCCTCTGCAAAATAGTAAGAGTCATTTGTAGTAACCATAAATTCGTCATTCCACTTAAAACTTTCAATATCAAAACCTTTAATATTGCTAAAATAGTAAACCCATGTAAACCTAACGGCTATACAAAAAAGCATTACAAGCATAATTAGCAAAAATGTATACAGTTTATTTGATGTGTCAGCACTCTCTAAATTCATTTTCATAATCTATCCCTTTTTAAATGGTGAAAATTTTGGTCTATTTTTATTTCTGTATTTTAAATTAACACTATTTTTTACAAAAACATAAAACCTAAATTCTATCAAAAACAACTAA
>JAIRQK010000068.1 GCA_031256525.1 Campylobacteraceae bacterium | reverse complement strand
ATGAGATTATGGGATGCCTCAGAGAAGAACGGCTTATCCTTGAACGGCAAATGCTTTCGCCGCTCGCTTCGCGTGCTGAATTATCAAAAGGCAGGGTTGTCGGTGAGCCTGAGTGTGAGATTAGAACATGCTTTCAACGCGATATTGACAGAATTACGCACAGCAAGTCTTTTCGCAGATTAAAGCACAAGACGCAAGTGTTCTTACAGCCTGAGGGTGATCATTATAGAACAAGGCTAACCCATACTCTTGAGGTCGCGCGTATCGGGAGGACAATTGCCAGGGGACTCAGGCTCAACGAAGATTTAGTAGAAGCAATTGCATTAGGTCATGATATAGGACATACTCCATATGGACATACAGGAGAGGACTTTATTGATAAAATATACAAAAAATAGTCAAAAAAGCTATTTATAATACTACAAACTTTAAAATATCAACATTTTAAAGTTTGTGTTTCTATGTGTATCTTCATTGTTTAGTGTGGACTATTTTTAAGGATAATTGATGAGTGGCGTAATAAAAAAAATAGATACTAAAATACTTTTATTAGGGTTGTTAGCAGTGGTATTTTTAGTCGGTCTTATTGTTGCAACTACTATTTTTGGTATAATTGTTGATATAGGAGTTTTGTTAGTATCAGGAGTTATTTTACTATTGGCTATAAATAGTTTTACTGTAACTCAAGCTATTACTAACATACTCTTTTTCATACTGCTTTTAGTACTATTTATGGTAGCTTATCAAAACCCAACATACTATTTAGCGTGGATTTTATTTGGTATTGTTGCAATCACAGCAATATTTTTAGGGAGAATAAACTCTATACTTTTTTTCATACTATCTGCTATTTTACTTGCTATCTATCAAAATCCAACTCACTCATTAGCGTGGGTTTCGCTTATTATTTTTGTTGCAATAATAACAATTACAAACAAAGTTGGATATGCAAAAAACAACTCAAAACTTCCCGGTTTTGGTATAAGTTTGGGACTCTCTTTGACATATATGTCGTTTCTTATACTTATTCCATTAAGTGCACTTGTCCTCTTTTCTACACAAATGCCTTTAGAGAAATTTTTGGAAACCATAACAGACCAAAGAATTATTGCTGCTCTTAAAGTCTCTTTTGGAGCAAGTTTTATAGCTGCCCTTATTAACTGTTTTTTTGGTCTTATTATAGCTTGGATTTTGGCAAGGTATGATTTTGTAGGCAGACGCATAGTGGACTCTATCGTAGATTTGCCATTTGCTGTTCCTACAGCAGTAGCTGGTATATCTTTGGCATATATATTTTCACCAAATGGGGTTTTGGGCGGTTTTTTGCAGTATCTATCTGAAAAATTGCATTCATTTGCACTCCATTTTTCTCCTTGTGCAGAAAATGAGAAGTGTTTTAGAAGCTCTTTGGAAAATATAGATCTAAATGTTGCTTACTCAACAACAGGTATAATTATAGCTCTTGTGTTTATCGGACTTCCTTTCATAGTGCGTACTGTTCAACCTGTAATCGAAGAGCTTGACAAAGAGTTAGAGGAAGCAGCAAGTTCTCTTGGGGCAAATTTTTATCAGATATTTTTAAAAGTTATTTTCCCAGCTATATATCCAGCACTTTTAACAGGGTTTGCTTTAGCGTTTGCTAGAGGTCTTGGAGAGTATGGTTCTGTTATATTTATATCAAGCAACATACCGTATGAGAGCGAGATAGTTCCACTTCTTATTGTTAAAAAATTGATGCAGTTTGATTATGTGGGTGCTAGTGTGATAGGCGTAGTGATGTTGGTAGCGGCTTTTGTATTGTTGCTTATTATTAACTTTTTGCAATCTTTTGCAAGACGCAGAAAAAAAGGAGTTTGATGAAAAGAGATATAGTCGTAATTGCTCTATTTGTCGTAGCTGCTATTTTGTTTGTTTTAAATTTGCTTGAAATAGGTAAATTTTTTGATGTGTATAAATATTTTAGTATTTTTACTGTAGTTTTAGCGATTTATCTGCAGACAAATGTTAAATGGAAAAAGCCACTTATTTTGCTTTCAACCTGTTTTTTTATACTGCTTTTGCATATACTATTGTCAGACAGTATCAGTTTTCCATTTGTTGGTACGGTACTTATGGTTGGTGCAGTTTTTAGTATAGCTACAGACTCTACAAGGGTTAGGATACCTAAAAGCAAAGAGCCTTTATGGATAAAACCTACTCTTATAATTATAATGTTTCTATTTTTGGCAGTTTTTGTCTTTTTGCCTTTATATACTATATTTTCTCAAGCATTTGCAAAAGGAGCAGAGACTTACTTTGCAGCTATTAGGGAGAGTGATTCGTGGGCAGCTATAAAATTAACACTATTAGTAGCCTCTGTATGTGTGCCTATAAATACGATTTTTGGAATACTATTAGCTTGGGCTATAGCCAAATTTGAATTTAGAGGAAAAAGCGTTATTACTACTCTTATTGAAGTGCCTTTTGCTATATCGCCTGTTATAGCAGGACTTATATTTATCCTGCTTTTTGGCTCATTTGGGTGGTTTGGACACTATTTGGTTGAGCATAATATAAAAATAGTATTTGCCATACCAGGACTATTTTTAGCAACAGCATTTATCACATTTCCATTTGTAGCAAGAGAATTGATACCTTTAATGCAGGAGATGGGCAAAGATGATGAAGAGGCAGCATTGACACTTGGTGCGAGTGGATTGCAGACATTTTTTAAAGTTACGCTTCCTAATATTAAATGGGGGCTTTTGTATGGCATTGTACTTACAAATGCAAGAGCTATGGGCGAATTTGGTGCAGTAGCGGTAGTATCTGGACTAATTAGAGGTGTTACTATGACTATGCCTTTGCATATAGAGGTACTTTATAATGAGTATCTTTTTGCAGCCGCTTTTGCCGTAGCCTCTTTATTGACACTGTTAGCATTGGTAACTTTAGTTGTAAAAACGGTTATAGAACACTTTATAGCACTACAGAGAAAAAGAGCTTTTAGTGAAACATCGGAAGTTTTTAAAGGAAATTAATTGAGTATAGATATTTCAAATGTGAGCAAAAAATTTGGTGCATTTACTGCACTTGATAATGTAAATCTTACTATTCCAAATGGCGAATTAACAGCTTTACTTGGACCTTCTGGTTCAGGTAAAACAACACTTTTGAGAATTATAGCTGGACTTGAAAACCCAGATAGTGGTGCTATTAGTTTTTTTGGGGAGGACTCTACAGATAAGCCTACGAAAGATAGAAGAGTTGGATTTGTGTTTCAACACTACGCACTTTTTAAACATATGAATGTTTTTGAGAATGTGGCATTTGGACTAAAAATTCGTCCGCGTAGTACAAGACCAACTAAAGATGAGATAAAAGATAAAGTTTTTAAGTTGCTTAAAATGGTGCAGTTAGAGCCTTTGGCAAATCGCCTCCCAAGCGAGTTATCAGGTGGTCAAAAACAGAGAGTAGCACTTGCTAGAGCATTAGCGGTGGAGCCAAAAGTGTTACTTTTAGATGAGCCTTTTGGTGCACTTGATGCTAAAGTAAGACAAGAACTTAGACGATGGCTTAGATACTTGCATGATGAGATACATATAACTAGCGTATTTGTTACTCATGACCAAGAGGAGGCTTTAGAGGTTTCAGATAAAATAGTTATTTTAAACAAAGGGAAAATAGAGCAGATAGGCACACCAGAAGATGTTTACGATAACCCTGCAAATCCTTTTGTCTATAGTTTCTTAGGTAGTGTCAATCTATTTCACGCTAGAGTTGAAAAAGGGGCTTTAAAGCTCGATAAAACAGAAAAACAAGATGATGATGTCTCATTTTTTATAAGACCACATGATGTTAAAATAAGTCTTGAAAACGAAGATGGGAAATCAATAGAAGCAGAAATAGTTGCTAATAGAATCTTAGGAAATCGCGTAAGAGTAGAGTTAAGAACAGTTGAAGGAAAAAAAGAGATAGAGGCTGATGTAGATAAAAAACATTGGAATGAGATAAAAAAATCTAATCAAACCAATGTCTATATACAGTTTGCAGGTGCTAAAATATATACTTCAGATGAGAATTGGAGTGATTATGTTATATAAGGATTTACTTCAGCAAATTGTAAGCAAAATAAATGGAAAAATAGCTCTTTCATTTAGTTATCAAGCCGAAGATGTGGTAGCTTTACACCTTTTATCACAATGCAAAATAGACTCTTTTGAAGTTTTTACATTAGATACTGGAAAGCTTTTTGATGAGTGTGAGAAGTTACACGAAGAGACAGAAAAGTTTTTTAAACTCCCCATCAAAAGATATTTTCCAAAAAAAGAAGATGTAGAAAATTTAGAAAAAAAGCTCGGAACTTGGGGTATGAGAGATAACTTAGAAAATCGTCATCTTTGTTGCCATATAAGAAAAGTAGAACCGCTCGAATGTGCTTTAAAAGGCAAGAGTGCGTGGGTAACAGGACTTCGTGCAGCACAATCCATAACAAGAAATGAACTTAAAATAGTAGAGTTTGATGAGAAATTTAATATTTTTAAGATAAATCCACTCGCTTTTTGGAGTAATGAGGAGTTGTTTGGCTATATAAAAGAGCACAATTTGCCACTAAATCCACTCTATTCAAAAGGCTTTAAAAGTATAGGCTGCAAACCATGCACAAGAGCTGTAAAAGAGGATGAAGATATAAGAGCTGGTAGATGGTGGTGGGAAAACCAAGAACACAAAGAGTGCGGCTTACACATAAACGAAAAGTAATTATGGATAAACTTTGTAAATTAAAGTTATAATATTATCACAATTGTTGCAAGAGGAGAGGTAGTTATGGACAAACTTGACAAATTAGAATCCCAAAGCATTTTTATTATAAGAGAGGCTTATAAATCATTTAAAAACATAGGTATGCTTTGGTCTATTGGTAAAGATAGCACGGTTTTATTATGGCTTGCTAAAAAGGCATTTTTAGGACATGTGCCATTTGAACTTATACATGTAGATACGAATTTTAAAATTCCAGAGATGATAACTTATAGGGATAAAATAGCAAAAGAGTTGAAACTTCGACTTGTTGTAGGGCAAAATGTTGAAGCTCTAAAAAACAAAAGAACTTTTGTAGATGGACTTGATAGGATATCTTGTTGTAAAGAGTTAAAAAGTACGGCTCTAAAACATACACTTGATGGAACTTGGGCAAGACGCATATATGATCCCAAAACAGACAAATGGAGCGAAGTTCAAAATGCTGAGGCTTATAATGCTGTTATAGTTGGCGTTAGAAGTGATGAAGAGGGTAGTCGTTCAAAAGAGAGAGTATTTTCATCAAGAGATGAGAAAAGTGAATGGGACGCTAGTACACAACCACCAGAACTTTGGAATCTATATAAGACAGAATTTGCCCCAAAAACACACGTTAGAGTACACCCTCTTTTAGAGTGGACAGAGTTAAATATTTGGGAGTATATACAAAGAGAGAATATACCGGTTATTTCTGTCTATTTCAATCAAGGCGATGGGAAAAGATACCGCTCTTTAGGCTGTTACCCATGTACAACACCAGTAGAGTCTGAAGCTAAAAATGCAGAGGAGATCATAGAAGAGTTAGTAAGTGGTAAATTTAAAAATATAGCTGAACGTTCAGGAAGAGCACAAGATAAAGAGGGTGGTGGAACATTGGAAGCTTTAAGAAAAGAGGGGTATATGTAATGAACGACAAAGAGAGAATGAATATAGTAATAACGGGGCATGTGGATCATGGTAAAAGCACACTTGTAGGACGTCTTTTGGCTGATACCGCTTCGCTTCCAGAGGGAAAACTTGAAGGAGTTAAGAGCTCTTGCGAAAAAAATGGCAGGGTTTTTGAGTACTCTATGCTTTTAGATGCTCTTGAAGATGAGCAAAAACAAGGCATTACGATAGATAGTGCTAGAATTTTTTTTAAAAGCAAGTTAAGAGAGTATGTTATCATAGATGCTCCTGGTCACATTGAGTTTTTAAGAAATATGTTAAGTGGGGCATCTCGTGCTGTGGCGGCTGTACTTGTTATAGATGCTATTGAGGGCGTGGCTGAAAATTCCAAAAAACACGGACTTCTTTTATCGCTACTTGGTATCTCTCAAGTGCTTGTTGCTATCAACAAACTTGATGCGTTAAATTATGATGAAAATGTCTTTAGAAAAATTAAAAACGAGTATGAAGAGTATCTAAAATCTTTGCGTGTAAAACCTATAGCATTTATACCAATAAGTGCTAGAGAGGGTAAAAATATTGTGCAACTTACACCTGAAATGTCGTGGTATCAAGGCAAAACTATATTAGAAGTGTTAGATAGTTTTCACAACCTACCTTCAAATGAGGACTCATTTTTTGCTATGCCATTGCAAGATATTTACCGTTTTAGTGATGATAATGATGATAGAAGAATATATGCAGGTACTATAGTAAGTGGTGAGATAAAAACGGGTGATTTTGTAAGGTTTTTACCATCAAATAAAGAGGCTCATATAAAAAATATAGAGGTTTGGAGTGCATCTTCTAAAACAACAGCCAAAACAAATGAAGCAGTCGGTTTCACTCTAAAAGAGGAGATATATGTAAGAAGTGGCGAAGTTATGGTGAAAGTTGATGAGAATGCATTGGTGCGGGCAAGTACAAAAATACGAGCAAACCTCATCTGGCTTGGGTCGCAACCTTTAACATTTCACAAAAACTATCTCTTTAAGTTAGGTTCAGCAAAGGTGAGTGCAAAACTTGAAAAGATAGAGAGAGTTTTAGGCGAAGATGCAAATGCTCACCAATATAATGATTTAAAAAGAAATGAGTGCGGAAGCGTGATACTCTCTTTATCGCACCCTGTAGCACTCTCAAGTTTTTACGATAACGCTACTTTGGGGCGATTTGTTTTGGTGGATAATTTTGATGCTGTAGGCGGAGGGATAGTTCTTGAGGATATTACGGAAGAGAACGAAAATAAAAGCAGTTTTGAAGAGGAGTTATTTGCTCTTTTAAGAAAGCATTTTCCTCATAAGTTTACAAATCAAGAAGAGATTTTATATCAAATTTAATTTAAGGAATAGAGAATGAAGATTAATATCAATGGCGAAACAAAAGAGTTTTCGCAAAACAAACTTTCAGTTGTAGAGCTTTTGAAAATTGAGAAGGTTGAGATGCCTGATATGGTTTCTGTACAACTAAACGATGAGTTTTTAAGACAACCAGAATATGAGGAGACATTGCTAAAAGATGGTGATGTTATCAACTTTTTGTATTTTATGGGTGGCGGAAAATGAGAGAGTTTAGTGATGAGGAGTTAGAGCGTTATTCAAGACATATCATTTTGGAAGATGTTGGTATTGAGGGACAAGAGAAAATTTTAAATAGTAAGATTTTGATTATAGGAGCTGGTGGACTTGGTTCTCCGATAGCTTTTTATCTGGCAGCTGCTGGTGTTGGAGAGATAGGTATAGTAGATGGTGATGTTGTAGATACGAGCAATCTTCAAAGGCAGATTATACATACAACAAGCGATATTGGAGTGCCAAAAGTAGAGTCTGCTAAAGCAAAAATGCTTTTCATAAATCCACATGTAAAAGTAAATACATATCACACTATGATAGGTACTCATAACATTTTAGATATTATCAAGCCTTATGATTTTGTGATAGATGGAACGGACAATTTTGCTACAAAGTTTTTGATAAATGATGCGTGTATTTTGGCTAATAAACCCTATTCTCACGGGGGAATTTTGAAATTTTCTGGTCAAACTATGACGATAGAGCCACATAAAAGTGCGTGCTACGCTTGTGTTTTCAACGCTCCACCACCACCTAATGTTGTGCCTACTTGTTCTACTGCTGGAATATTAGGAGCAGTAGCTGGAATGCTTGGCACTATACAAGCAGCAGAAGCTCTAAAATTTGTAACAGGTGTTGGAACACCTCTATACAATACGCTTTTGAGTTTTGAAGCAAAAAAGATGGCTTTTAAAAGTGTAAAATTTAGTAAAAATCCAAAATGTAGAGTTTGTGGCGAAAACAAAATAACCTATTTGACCGATTATGAACAAGCTGTATGCGAGATAAAAAAATGATAAAAATTCCTAAAGAGATATACGAAGCTATTATAAACCACGCACAAAGCAAAGCACCGATAGAGGCTTGTGGGTATTTAGCAGGAGTTGATGGCGAGGTAAAGAGATTTTACGAGATGACAAATACTGATAATAGTGAAGAGCATTTTAGTTTTGACCCAAAAGAGCAATTTGAAGCCTTTAAAGATGCAAACAGAGAAAAACTCCGCCTGATAGCTTGTTATCATTCACACCCTGCAACTCCAGCTCGTCCATCTCAAGAGGATATAAAATTGGCATACGACCCAAATATAAGCTATATTATTGTATCTTTAGCAGGAGAGATTCCTGATCTTAAATCATTTAAGATAAAAAACGGTGAAGTAACAAAAGAAGAGGTGGTGATAGTCTAATGAGTGGATATGTAATTCCTAAGGCAGTAGATGATGATTTTATAACATTTAAAAAGCAGTACAATGACTTTTTAAATGGCTCTTTAGATGCTTTAGCGTTTAAAACTATTCGTGTACCATTTGGTATTTATGAGCAGAGAGAGCCAAACACCTATATGGTGAGGATAAAACTTGCTGGTGGGGTTATCACACCAAAGCAGCTACTTGAGCTTTTTAACCTCTCTGAAAAATATGCAAACTCTATTTTACATATAACAACAAGAGGTGGCATACAACTTCACTATGTGAAGATAGAGGATTTTTTAGCTGTTATCGAAGCACTACACAACATAGGACTTACAGGTAGAGGTGGTGGTGGCAACACTGTAAGAAATATCACAGCTGATCCATATGCTGGAGTAGCTAAAGATGAGGTTTTTGATGTAACACCACACACACTTGCCTTAACTTCGAAAATGCTATCAAAAAAGGACTCATATGCACTCCCAAGAAAATTCAAAATAACTTTTAGTGGAAGTAGTGCAGATAGAGGCGGAGCTACATTTATAGATGTTGGATTTATTGCTAAAATAGAAGATGGCAAAAAAGGTTTTCGTCTCTTTGTAGCAGGAGGCATGGGAGCAAAATCAAAGGTAGGCTATCCATTAATTGACTTTCTGCCAGAAAATGAGATTTTTTTGTTTTCACAAGCCATAAAAGAGGTTTTTGATGAGAGGGGAAATAGAAAAAATAAACATGCTGCTCGTTTGAGATTTTTATTTGAAGAACTTGGAAGCGAAGAGTTTAAAAAGTTAGTAGATAAGAAAATACTTAAGATAAGAGATGAGGGGAATTGGGATATTGAGCTAAAAGAGATTTCAGAAGTTGCACCTATAAAAAATGCCGATTTCCCAACGCTAAATAGTGAAGAACAACTTTGGTGGGATAGATATACACAACCTCAAAAACAAGAGGGATATTTTAGTGCAAAAATACCACTCTCTTTAGGAGATTTACACTCAAGCGAAGCAAAAAGATTTGTTTTAGAGCTTGAAAAAATTGCAAATGATAGAGATGTTATCCGTTTTGGAAGTGACCAAAATATCTATATTAGAAATTTAACAGTCAAAGAGCTAATTTCGCTATATCCGATACTAAAAGAGACATTACCACTTACTACAAAACCAACTATTATAGGCGATAGTGTAGTTTGTACAGGAGCAGCTACTTGTCAGCTTGGTATAACCATACCACGAGGAGCGATAAAAGCTATAGAGAAAAAGTTGCTAAAAGAAGAGCTTGACCTTGATGAGCTAAAAGGGTTTAAAATTCATATGTCAGGTTGTCCTAATAGTTGTGGAAGACATGCTATAGCAGATATTGGTTTTTTTGGCAAAGTAATGCGTAAAGGTTCAAATCCATATCCAGCTTATAATGTGTTAGTTGGAGCTAAAATAGGCGAAGATATTACGAGATTTGGTAAAAAAGTAGCTGATATAAGTGCGTATCATCTACCATCTTTTACAGTCCAACTATTAAAACTTTGGATAGAAGCTAAAAAAGTGTATAGTAGTTTTTCAGATTGGGTAGATAGTAAAGGGGAGCGACAAATTTTAGAATTGGCACAAAAATATGAAGATATCCCCTCTTTTGATGAAGATAAAAATCCCTATTATGACTACTTTTCAAACGAAATTTTCTCGCTTAAAGGAAGAGGTGTTGGAGAGTGTAGTGCTGGAATGTATGATTTGATAGAGGCTGATAAAAAGGCTTTGATGTTAGCTTTAAAAGAGGATTTTACAGAAGAAAATCTCACAAATATTAGACTCTATGCAGCAAGAATGCTTCTAATTACAAGAGGCGAAGAGGCAAGAAGTGAAGTAGAGGTTTTAACTGCTTTTAAGAAATATTTTATAGATACACATCTAATAAGTGCAAGTTTCACACCACTTTTAGAAGGTAGTGCTGTAAAAGAGGTTGTAGGTTTGGCAAATGCTGTTATTGAGCTTTATGGTACAATGGATAACTCTTTGAAATTTGCTGCAGAGTTGAAAAGTATTGAGCCAAAAGAGATGAGTGTAGCACAAAAAGCCGATAGGTTTAAAGACTATCGTGGTGTGGCGTGTCCTATGAATTTTGTAAAAACAAAAATGGGTTTGGCACAAATGGGTAGCGGGGATATTTTAGAGATATTGCTTGATGATGGTGCACCTATCGACAATGTACCGCGTTCTGTAGCTTCAGAGGGACATATAGTAGAAAAACAGACACAACAAGATGAGGGATATTGGTTGGTTAGGATAAGGAAAAAATGAACATACTTCCAGTAGCATTAACACCAAAAAGAGTTCTTTTGATAGGAGCAGGCAGTAGTGCAGCTTTAAAAGCAGAGAACATTTATGGTAGTGATTGTAGTTTGACTATAGTTGCCAAAGAGATAAAAGATATCTATTTTTGCGATAAAGAGGTTATAAGAGATGAGTTCTCTTTCTCTTATGTGAAAGATTGTGATGTGGTGATTAACGCTTCAGCAGATGAGAGTTTATCTCAGCTCTTGTGGGAAAATAGAAAAAAATATGGGTTTTTGTTAAACTGCGTAGATATGCCGAAATATTGCGATTTTTATTTTCAAGCAGTGGTTAAAAATCACGACCTATGTGTATCTGTTAGTACAGGTGGTGCAGCACCTAAATATGCACAATTTATTAGAAATTTAATATCCGCCATTCTTCCTAAACATTCAAAACAATTTTATGAAGATATAAAAACAAAAAGAGCTCAAGGCGATACTAATATATATCAAGATAAGGGCAAGGTTTTGCTGATTGGTTGTGGTCCGGGAAGTGCTGATAATTTGACACTAAAAGCACTAAAAGCTCTAAATAGTATCGATATTGCTATGGTAGATTCGTTAGTTGGAAAAGAGATAACAGACCTATTGCCTAAAAATTGTATTAAAATAGATGTTAGTAAAAAAAAGGATTGCCATAAACTACTGCAAGAAGAGATAAATGAAATGCTCTTAAAGTGTGCAAAAGATGGTTTTTGTGTGGGAAGATTAAAAGGTGGTGATCCGGCTGTTTTTGGACGAGTATTTGAAGAGGCTGTGTTTTTAACTGAAAATGGCGTAAATGTAGAGATGATAAACGGAGTAAGTTCAGTATTTGCAGGTTGTTTAGCAGGAGGCGTAACTCCTACTTTGCGAGGTTTTTCAGCTGGTGCTTTGATAGTTTCAGCACACTTAAGAGAGAGCAAATTTAATGATGATTGGGTCGAGCTTTTAAGAGATTTTAAATATACGATGATAGTCTTAATGGCTTATAGCTTTGCTGACAAAATAGCCCAAAAAGCCGAGGAGTTAGGGATATCTTTAGACACTCCAGCAGCTTTTATCTCTAAAATAGATAGTGATGAGCAGATAACTATTGTAGGCACATTGGGAAAACTTTCTGAAATGGCAAAACTTTGCAGTAAACCTGCAGTTTTGGTGATAGGCAAAGCAGTAACGGAAGCTACAAGAATGCCTTATAGTGGCAAAAGGGTGATTTTATAGTTTTATATCTGCGTAATTAATACGCAGATATATTAAATCGCAAAAGCTTATTTATCACAAAAGTTTCTATTTAAAGAACAAGCTTTTTTGCGATCCTGTTCTACTCCTTGTCCATTTGCATATAAAACACCAAGATTATTGCAGGCTAAAGCATTTTTTCCACTATAACAAGCTTTTGTGTAAATTTCAAATGCCTTTTTATAGTCTTGCTCTACTCCTAATCCTTTTGCATATAAAGTGCCAAGATTACTACAAGCTGTAGCATATGCTCTACTATCACAAGCTTTTGTGTAAAATTCAAATGCTTTTTTATAGTCCTGTTCTACTTCTTGTCCAAATTCATACATACCACCAATGCTATTGCAACCTAAAGCATTTCCACCATCACAAGCTTTTGTGTAAAACTCAAATGCTTTTTTATAGTCTCGTTCTACTCCTAGTCCTTTTGCATATAAAGCACCTAAATTATTGCAAGCCAAAGCCACTCCACCATCACAACCTTTTGCGGAAAACTCAAATGCTTTTTTATAGTCT
>JAIRQK010000046.1 GCA_031256525.1 Campylobacteraceae bacterium | reverse complement strand
TTTTTACCAAAAGTAAAAATAGAGATAGTTGTAAAAGATGAAGATGCTGATAAAATAGTTCAAGAGATAATAAAAACTGCCAAAACTGGTAAAATTGGTGATGGTAAGATATTTGTTAGCTCTATTGAAAAGGCAATTAGAATTAGAACTAATGAGATTAATGAGGAGGCTATTTAGCCTATTTTGCAAAAGTTTTTTATTAAAATATAGTATGAAAAAATTAATTGCAATAGTAACGATTGTTTCGGTTTTGGGCTTTTCTGGTTGTTTTAAAACTCCTTATGAACCATTTTCAAGAGAGGAGTTTTACATAAATTTAGGTATTTGGGCTGTCATTTTAGTTGCTAGTACAGTATCGTTAGCAGTGGATAGCTTCAAAAGCTCTAAACTCTCAAAAGAAGAGATAAAAGAGAAGATGCCAGAGATAAAAGAGTTTGCAAAAGAAGAGATAGAAAACGCCCGAAATCTTGGATATTCAGAACAAGCAACAACAGAGTTGGTATTAGAAAAAGTAGCCAAACGCACAAGGGAGCTTATCGAGAGCGAAAAAGCCACTTTTGAAGCCAATTTAACATCATATAGAGCTTTAATATCAATGAGTGAAAGTAGAACAAAAGCCGATGAGGCAATGTTTGAAAAACTTAAAGAGCTATACAAAAACGAAGAAAAAGCTAAAGAAGAGCTAACTAAAATACAAAAAGCATATGAAGAGTGGGTTCAAAACATAAAAAATTAGTTAATTTGTAAATTTTTTATGTTTTCCCCTTATTTTATATCCCAATTTTTTCCCATTTTTAAAAAATATAATGCACTCCGTTGCCCATTTTTCCATATTTTCGCTATGTATGAATACAAGATATATATATATTAATTTTATGGTATACTGCTCGAAAACTTTTGTGAAGGAGGAGTGGCACGATAGAAAAACTATATAAATTTGTGGCGACATCTTATGGTGATTTTTAAGAAAAATCAATGTCATATGATTTACAAGAAAATTTTGATAGAGGTGGTATTTATGCAAACAAAAGACTATCATTATTTCGGAGTTATCATTGTTAAAAATTATAAAGAAATAAGGAATAAAAAATGAAAAAGTTATTTTTAATAATAGCAAGTGTTTTAGTTTTAAGTTTTAATGGTTGTAGTGATAATAGCACAAATATTAAAGATATTAAAGATGTGGAAGAGGCATATATGAAGTATGCTAAAAGTATCGGGGCTCCAGAGCAAGAGATAGAACGAATAAGAGAAGGCTTCAAAAAACCAGAAGTTAGAGAAGCTACAATAAAAGAGATGGATCGTTATAAAAGTCTTGGATATTCAAGAAAAGAGGCAATCGAACTTATATTATCAGAAGCAGACAAAAAAAGAAAAAAACGTGTTGAACAAAAGGAAAGAACATTAAAACTTCAAAAAAAATGGGAAGATGAACTTGCAAATCCTACTCCACCTACTCCAATGCCTTGGTAATAGGAAAAATTTATGCTTTTTACAAATATAGAAAAAATTGTAACTGAAGTTGTGATTAACATTTTTGATAAAAATTCTAACCCTCTTATATCAAAAGTTTATGAATTGCAAACTATATTGGTTACTTCTATAACTATCTATATTATGTATAAAGCATATCTGATATGGGCTGGAAAAATTCAAGATCCTGTAAGAGATGTTATATGGGATTTAGGGACTAAAGCAGTTATTATAAATTTAAAACTATATAAACGCATTTTAAGTTAATAGAGTAGCTTCTACTCTATTAACTACTTTTTCACTCTTGTATATATCTCTAAAACTAAAAATGCTAAAGAGGCAACTAAAATTATCGTTGCACCGGAAGTTAGGTTGAAATAAAAAGCTAAAATAAGACCGATGATACTAAATGTGATCGAGAGCAGTGTTGAAAAAAACATCATCGAAAAAAGTTTTGAACAAAATTTTTCTGCAATGTATGGCGGTATAGTTAAAAGTGCAATAACCAAAATAAGCCCAACTACTCTTATGGTCGCTACTATACAAAGTGCTGTTATCACAATCAAAAGCGTATAAAAAAACTTTACATATACACCTTTTAATTTTGCAAACTCAATATCAAAACTAACAGCAACTATCTCTTTGTAAAAAATGATAACTAACGCCAATATCGTTAGTGAAACGCTTGAAATTAACCATATATCAGAAGTAGAAACGCTTAAAATACTACCAAACAGATAACTCATCAAATCAACGCTATATCCCGGTGTTAAGTCAATCAAAACGATACCAAAAGCCATTCCAAAAGCCCAAATTGCACCGATTATAGAGTCTATTCTTTTATTGTTTTGATAAGTTAAATAAGCTAACAAAAAAGATAACGCCAAACAAAATCCAAACACTCCCAAAAGCGGTGAAAAACCTAAAAAAAATGCAAGACCAAGCCCACCATAAGCACTATGAGCAATTCCACCTGCGATAAAAACCATACGATTTACAACAATTAATGCACCAACAATTCCACAAGCTACACTAACAAACAAAGATGATATAATTGCATTTTGCATAAAACTAAAAGAGAGTGCTTCTATCATTTTGTGTGCCACTTTATGTTTTTATGATTGCAAATATTATCCGCAATAACTTCAACTGGACAAATATGTCTATTTTTATCTTGCAAAGTTTGATAAAATGACTCTTTGGCGATAGAGCCTTCGTGCATAAAAATAGTTTTGTTGATATAGGCGATTTTTGTTGCATATGCAATAGAGATATTCACATCGTGGCTTACTATAATAACGCCTTTTGTTTGGTTTATCTCTTTTAACAAATCATATATTTTTATCTGTCCTTCTGTATCAATACTCGCAGTTGGCTCATCTAAAATCAAAATATCAGCATCACAAACGAGTGCTCTTGCTATAAATACTCTTTGTCTTTGTCCTCCGCTAAGTTCGCCTATTTTCCTTTTTTCGTATTTGTCCATTCCAACAACTTTTAGTGCTTCATATACTTTTTTCTTATCTTCTTTTGTGTAAAAACCAAAAGTCTTTTGTCCAATTCTTCCCATCAAAACGGTGTCAAAGACATTAATAGGGAAATCTTTATTTATAGATGTATCCTGAGGAACATACCCAAACCTGTTTTTAAGATTTTTAATCGGTATGTTGTCTATGGTTATATCGCCATTTTGCGGAGTTAAAATATTTAATATAAGTTTTAAAAGTGTGCTTTTCCCGCCACCATTTGGTCCGATAATAGACAAAAAATCGCTACTTTCATAAGTAAAATTTATCTCTTCTAAAACTCTATCTTTATCGTATGAAAATGATAAATTTTTAACTTCTAAAATCATAAACTATTTGCCTTCTAAAAGCGTATTTGTAAAATCTGTTAGATTTTTAATAACATCTTTTTTTAGCGGGTCGAAAATATAAATTTTCGCGGAAATCTCTTTTGCAATTAAATTTGCACTTTTGGAAGATATTTGTGGTTCGGAAAAGAGAATTTTTATATTTTTTTCTTTGGCTAATTTTAAAAGTTCTACAAGTTCGGCTGCTTTTGGTTCTTTTCCTTCTATCTCAATCGCTATTTGATTTAAATTAAATCTATTGGCAAAATATCCCAAAGATGGATGAAAAACTAAAAAATCTCTATTTTCTGACTTGCTTAATTTCTCAAAAAGCTCATCGTGCAGTTTGTTTAGTTCGCTGTTAAATTTCTCTAAATTCTCCATATAAAACTCTCTATTTTGCGGAAATGTTTCCGACAGAGATAACGCTATAGTTAATGCTTGTTGCTTTATCAAAAGTGGGTCAAGCCAAATATGAGGGTCTTTAACGCCGTGTTTATGTCCGCTATGCTCATCACTCTCCATCATATCCAACTTTGTTATGTTTGTATCTGTACGAACAATTTTCATATTTGGCGAAGACGCAACAAACCTCTTTAACCAAACATCTTCAAAAGGAAGCCCTATAGCAAAATAGATAGTTGAATTTGATAATTTTGACATTTGAGATGGTTTTGGTTCGTAAGTTTCGTGATTTGCCGATGGGCTAACCATAACTAAAATTTCTAAACTATCTCCTGCAATTTTTTCTACAAAATACTCTTGCGTGGGAATACTAACTACAACTAACGGTCTTGCAAACACCAAACTAACACAAAATAGGCTAAACAACAAAAATTTTTTCATAAAATATATACTCTCTTAAATTATTTTGCAACTTAGTTGCAGAGTGAAAATGATACAAAAATGCAACTTAGTTGCAACTTATGATTTTTTTGTTATCATTACTCTTAAAATATAAAAACTTTTGGAAAAACAGTGAAAAATGTAAAAAAACTTTTAAATAGTAATAATATAAAATTGACAACCGCAAGAGAGGCTATACTTTGGGTTTTGAATGATGCGAAAAAGCCTCTAAACTATGAGGAGATAAAATCTCTTCTAAAAATTGATATGGATAAGGCGACCTTTTATAGAAATATTTCGCTTTTTGAAGATGAAAAAATTGTGCAAAAATTCGAATCAAATGATAAAAAATGGTATTTTGAAATTATTAAAAAATCTCATGCCCATTTTCTTTGTGATAGTTGTCATAATATCATATGTATGAATTTTAATTTAAATGAAAATCTCGAAGAGTACACCATAAATAGTGTTTTATTAAAAGGGATTTGCAAAGATTGTAAATAAAATTGTTACATTTTTTTGTTATGATTTTTAAATTTTAATAAGGTAAAAAAATGAAACAGATAAAAATTATATGCTTACTTGCTTTTGCACTATTTCTAATTTTTGGGTGTGCAGAAAAAGATGTTGATATCTCTAAAGTTGAAGTTAGTGGTAGTGTTAGTTACGAATATAAAACTAATCTATAGATGGCTTGTACTCTTCATCAGGGATATACTTTTCTAAAAGTTCTTTTGGAATTGCCGTTGGTCGTCCTGTTTTTATATCAACATAGACCCAAAATGTTTTAGCCATCGCCAAAAGTGTTTTATCGCTTTTTCTAAAAAATGCGTAAGACCTGTTTGAGGTTGTTCTTTTTATTTGCGTAACCCAGGTTTGCACAACTATCTCATCATCTAAAAAAGCTGGTTTAAAATACTCTATGTAGTGCGACCTTACAACCCAACTTTGACCAGAAGTTAAATAGCCATAAACACTAAGCCCAAGTTCACTTGAGTGTGCAATAGCAGCCTCTTGCATCCACTGAATATAGGAAACATTGTTTGCATGTAAATTTTCATCAATATCGTTTTTTTCTATTTTAAATTCATAATTAAAGACATTTATTTTTTGCATATTTTTTCTCGCTTGTTTTTTGCAAGTTTAACAAAAAATGACCTATATGTAAAGAGTTGTGGGAATTTAAAGTCTATTTGGATAGTTTAAAGATAAATAACACAGCCACTAACAAAAATGTTAGTGGCTGATTTTTATTTATTTGTTTAGTGTTGGTATGTAATTACTTACAGCTTCAATATCTTCGTCAGTAAATTTTCCTACTTGACCTTTCATAGCCGCTTTCATTTTATGTCCATA
>JAIRQK010000040.1 GCA_031256525.1 Campylobacteraceae bacterium | reverse complement strand
TTACATACTCGCCAATTATTATTACAATATAAGGAATTATCCAATAGTGCTACATCTTCATAAAATAGCTTGTTATTTTTTTAGGTACAATCCTTATTTTATCACAAGTTTAGCTGTTTCTTTGGCTATTCCAACTGCTGCAATTGCTCCACTGTTAAATTTTAAAAAGTCTGTTTCTATTCCATCGCTGAAAATTACACCATTCGTAGGCATCAGTGACTCAATAATTAAATTTTGCTGATTTTTTATAATACCTATTGTAATTCCTATTTGAGTTCTGACACTCTGAAAAGGTTCACGAACGGCAAATAGCAATTCTGTATCCTCTAATTTAGGTCTTTTAAGATTTAACTCTTTTTCAAACAAGCCTGTTATTCCATATGCCATATTAAAAACAGAACTTAACCAACCCGTCGAACCTGCTTGTGTTGACACAATCAAGCCACTCGAAGATTGTTCTTCTATTTGATTATTGTACGATATTTTATAACGAGCTGATACATGAGATGAAGCACCAATAAACAAATCGTTAAATGCCAACAATCGTTGTCCATCATTCATCTTTACCTCGGCAAATCTAACTGTTTTTGCATTATATTGATTTGCAATCACACTTTCAGCACCTTGAATAAAATCAAATGTATCAAAAGGCAAAAGAACACCGTCATAACGCTTTTTGTCTGGATTTACTGCAATTATCGGACAATTGTTTGAATATTTAGCTGTATTTGCCACAAGTCCGTCTTGTCCAATAACAACTATAAGATTTTTTTCAGAAAAAATGAACGATGGTAAATAGGCTCTCTCAACGGTTTTATTTTTTATCAGTTTGGAAAGTTCTATTTGAAGCGAAACTAATGAATTATAAAATATTTCGTGTTCTACTTCATAGTCTTCAAAATTTCCACCGAGTCGTTCAATGTAAAACTTGGCTTGTGCCTTTGTATTGAAACGCTCAACTAAATACTCAAGCCGTGTTTTGTTTTTTACGATTATAGCATACTCAAATTTCATTTCTTTTGGTTATTGAGTATTGATTCTAAAAGTTCTGGGCTAATATTTAAATTGCCAATTTTATCAGCATTTTCAGCAAGTTGTCTAAAAGCGAGAGAGATATTGAATTTCGGGTCTAAATTGTTGTTCAGTGCCGTCAATGTCTTCCAGTCTATATCTTTGTATGGCTTCAATGTTGTCTCTATTATATAACCTTGTGTTTCTGCTTCTTTTTTATCGTTGGCTGTTTTTTGCTCAATAAGTTGTTTTCTTTGATTTTCAACTGCAATGTCAGCTTCCAATTTCATTTCTCTTAACCTTCTTTCATTCTCTGCTCTTTGAACTTCTGATTCCATTTGTTTCTCTTCAATTTGTTTCTGTTTTTCTTCAATCGCTATTTCTGTATTTAATTCAGATTCTTTAATTTTTCTCTCTTGTTCAACAGCAAAATTTCTACGTTCATATATTGCATGGTCTGCTTCTTGTTGTAATTTTTCCCTTGTTTCTGTCTCCAAAGCTCTTGTCATCTCAGGTGTTGCCTGTACTGCCAATATACTTACTCCAAGGATTTCAATACCAAACATATCAACCGATTGTGAAGATTTTAGACCTTCTATTATCTCTTGTTCAACCGCTTTTGCTGAACGAATAGCATCTTTAAGCCTTATCTCATGAATAAAAGATGAAATCGCAGTTTGTGCTTCATTGATAATTCTCTGATTGAGTTTCTCAATATCGTTCTTTTTGTGTTGTCCACTACTGTTAACGGTAAAATCTAACACATCAGCAAGTGTTTTTGGATTCATAATCTTATAGCTAATTTGCCCCTGAATATTAACAGTTTGATAATCATTTGTTGATTCATTGAAAATAAAAGGCAAATCGTTGCTTCCCATAGGAATAGCTACAATTGAACTATTGTGTACAAAATAGTAGAACGAAAGTCCCCTGCCCTCCTTTTTGATTTTTCCATTCTTGTAGTGAAGAGCATAGGTCATTGAGTCAAATTTAATGTGATCAATTCCAAATATAACCGACAAAATAAAATTTATCATTAGCAAACCACCCTATAAATCTATATACTTAATGCCAAACAAGTTGCCGAAATTATACTGCATTACTCCTTAAAATTTTAAAACCACCTTATGAGCATTTTCATCTATCTCTTTACATATATGTTGGTGAGTCGTTTGAAAATAGTATCAAATCTCCGGCTTTTGTCTCTTTTGCTAAAACTTCTGTCAATTTTGATTTGTCTTTTAGTAGTATCTTCTTTGTATTTTTTATACTCTTGTCCAAAATTTCCATATTAGTTGAACCAGTTATGATAATCAAATCAAAAACATCATCCATAATTTCTGCCAATTTAGCATTTTCCTCATCGCTACTCTCGATAATTCCCGGAGTTACAAGTACCTTTTCTCCATTGTGCTTTTTTGCTAAATTATACGAACTTTTCATACCTTCAAAATTTCCATTAAAACTATCGTCAATGATAATTTTGCCACCAGCATCTATTCTTTGAAGCCTATGTTCAACACTTCTTATAGTTTTAATTTTTTGCCTTATCGTCTCAATTGATAAACCCAAATAGAGAGCTATTTTTATGCAAACACTCAAATTTATAGCATTAAATGAACCCAGCAGAGAAGTTTCAAACTCTTCAGTTTTCTCATTTATTTTTATACCAAACTTTATCCCGTCCAAACTCTCTTCGATAAAAACTATATCATCGCCAAAAAGAACTACTTTTTCGTTGTTTCCCGGATTTGCATTTGCACTTGTATGCACAAAAGCAATTTCTAATTTTTTTGAGCTTAAAAGTTCCATTTTTGTATTTCTAATATTTTCAAGCGTTCTAAAATATTCTAAATGTTGTGCACCAATTTGCCCAACAACAGTTATTTGCGGCTCAAGAAAATCGGCAATCTCCTTTATATCACCCTTCTCTCTTGCTCCTGCTTCAACTATATACAACTCTGTATCGTGTGGTAAAAAGTTGTTTACATCAAGCACTAACCCGCCAAGCGTGTTTACACTTTTTGGCGTTTTATATGTTTTGAAGTTATTTTCCAAAATATGATGTAGAAAATTTTTAATACTTGTTTTGCCATAACTTGCCGTAATTGCGATAATTTTTAAATTATCAATACTTTTTATCTTTTTTACTGCTTCATTTCTAAAGCCGTTAAATACAATTTTTTCGTATATATAGCTTATGAAAAGAGCCGAAACTAAAGGGATAAGAACAACAAAATTTAGACCATAAAGTAGACAAATAACATTTTGAAAAATCAAGATAATAATCAAAAAAATAAAAAAACGCTGCACTCTTTTTGTAAATAGAAGCGGTTTATCAAGTTTTTTATACCAAAAATATAAAGATACAAGATATAAAATCAAAATCGGTACAAAATAGACTTTAAGCGCATAATATAAAACAATTGGTGCAATAAAAAAGATGAAATGCCACCAAGGTTTATGAAAGTGAAAGATTATTCGTTTAATTCTATACGAATACCA
>JAIRQK010000016.1 GCA_031256525.1 Campylobacteraceae bacterium | reverse complement strand
AGTATAAAATCAACTATCTCATAAGTTCGCTCATCTGCTTTAAAGCCAAGTTGATGATTTGCTTCGATTGTGTTAAGTCCAGTATCTTGCAGAGCATAAGCGTTTACTTTATTCAATAGCCCGATATTGCGTCCTTCTTGTTTTAAATAGATTATCATTCCGCCATTTTTATCTATATATTTTAGTGCATTTTTTAACTGCTCACCACAATCACACTTTAAGCTTCCAAGCGTATCACCAGTTAAACATTCACTATGAATTCTAATAGGTAAATTATCCTTTACGGGTTCAGTAAAAATTACAAGATGCTCTTTATCTTTTTGTTTAAACGCTTGAATTTTAAATTCCCCATAGGATGTAGGCAGGTTTGCAACTTGTGAAATTTCTATTTCCATAATATCTCTATTTCCTTGATTCTACGCATATAAGGTGAATTCTACCAAATAAAAGCCAACATAATATTTAAAAGTTTTAATAAATATCTTATTTAATAATTAGCAATTTAGTGATAAATAGATATCAAAATCACGCAAAAAGTAGTATAATCTCAATTTCGGGTTGTTAGCTCAGTTGGTAGAGCAGCTGACTCTTAATCAGTAGGTCATAGGTTCGAATCCTATACAGCCCACCACCAACTTATGATATTTCGGAGATAGAACCTATATAAATTCATATAGACCAAATAAAATACTTTTTACTAAAGCAACAAAGGAAGCCATTTCAACTTCCCGTTTCTTATTGGTTAAATTTGCTATTTTTTGGTGGTTATTAAAATATCCCAAAAACCAATTTCATTGTTTATGAGTTAAACAATTCAGCCGGGTTTATCTTAAATTGTAGAGAAGTTGGATCAGGTGTTCCACCCTTTCTTTGTATTAAAATTGAGCCAATTTTAATACTACCTTTTGGACTAATAATAATATCTCCATCATAGTGATTTATCACTTCGTTGATGTTTTTTAGTATCCAGTGGGCGTTTTCATTTACAATAACCCATTCTGCTGCAAATTCGCCACGACCTCGCAAAACATCACTTACAATCATCGTGCGATTTTGCCCTAACCAGTCAAACAACTTTGTTTGTTCGATTAGCGAAAGCTCATCAATAAACATACGACGATTGTCTCGTGGTGTTGCCGTTGTTGGTGGTAGTTCACCAGCAAATCGTTTTAATATATTGATGATATCTGTAGGCATTTTCCAATCAAAAACTTCATTATATCTATCAACTGGGGTTTATCAATTTGATTGAATCCTTTTGGGTTACTTACAAGTTTAACTTGTATATTTTGAATGTCTAATGCTTGTTTTAATTTAATCATAATTTGAACATTTACATCGGCTTTGTAGCCATGTAAAACAACAGCTCTGACAAACTCTATTTTGTCTAAGTCGTAATTCATAAGCACAAGCCATTTTTGTGCCTCACCATCATTTTGCCAGTTATTAAATTTGTTAGCAATATCTTGCTCATTCACAAATCCGCCTTTGGCAGTTTGCGAACCTAATAGTTGTGCTTTATTCATTGTTGTATTTTTTACCCTCCAATATATTTTAATAGTTGTTTTGCGATTGCTTCGATGGTGGAAACTGTCATTGCGTTACCTGCTTGTGACAACAAGCATTGCCCAGCCATTTTGTTACTTGCTTGCTCACTACTCTTTTTATCAAACCCTTGCAATAATAAACTTTCAAAACCAGATAAACGGTGCAATTTCCTATTTTTTACATACAAAATACCGTGTCTACTAGTTCGTAAAGTTGGGACTTTGTCCTCATAAGTCCTTAGGTCGCTTTGTCGTGTGTCGATAACGATATATTCTTTTTTAAGAATATCATCTATATTAACTCGTCCCTTATTATATTTATTATTTAAGTATTTTTGAAAAGTTGTGTCATTTACATCTAAAATTGTATTGTTTTTATCGCATAGATAACCACACACACTTGGTGTATTTATTTCATCAGGCCAGGTAAAATTGTCTTGCCTGATTTTATCTTTTCTTATGCCAACAAAATAAACACGTTCACGCATTTGTGGCACCCCGTAGTTTATAGAATTCAATACTTTATAACTAACATTATAACCAACATCATCCAATGCCTTGATGATGGTTTTAATTGTGTTGCCTTTGTCTTGGCTTATCAAACCTTTGACATTTTCTAAGATAAAATATGGCACATTTTTATCTTTTAAGATTTTGATAAGATGATAAATGATCTGTCCCCTATCATCTTCAAGACCCTTGCGTTGTCCTATAATAGAAAAGGTTTGACATGGAAAACCTGCAATCATCACATCAAAGTCTGGAAGCTCCACGGTGTTTATTTTGGTCAAATCGCCAAAGTTTTTTTCATCTTTTGTATTGTGTAGAATGTTATAAGTTTTAATGCTTGTTTTAATAATTTCAGAATAGCCAACACAAATAGCGTTTAATCCCCGCTCTAACCCCAAGCGACCGGCACCAATACCAGCACAGCAATCCATAAATCGTAATTTTACTCTTGTTGACATAACTAAATTATACCACACTTTTCAAAAAAGCAATAATTTTTTAGATTGAGCTGTTTCCATTTTTTTGCAACTTTTCTATTAATATTTTTCAATATTTTGTGATAAAAGTAGATTAAAAATAAACATCATTACAAAGGTTTTATACTATATCGTGAAGTTGCTACACTCCGATATTTATATTTTATTAATGTTTCTTCTGTTAAAATCCCCGCTTTGATTAATTTCGAAGGAGATATTTGTATGAAAAAAATATTGTTTATTCTACTCTTTTTAGCAATGAGTCTATTTGCTAAAATTGATATT
>JAIRQK010000106.1 GCA_031256525.1 Campylobacteraceae bacterium | reverse complement strand
TTAAGCCATATTTGGATAAAAAAACGCTTGGAATGATTTTTGAAAAAAGCTCAACAAGAACAAGAGTTAGTTTTGAAGTTGGAATATATCAGCTTGGTGGAAGTGCGCTTTTTTTAAGTCCAAATGATACTCAACTTGGTCGTGGAGAGCCGATAAAGGATACTGCAAGAGTACTTTCTCGTATGGTTGATTTGGTAATGATAAGAACTTTTGGACAAGAGAGAGTTGAAGAGTTTGCTAAATACTCAACCATTCCAGTTATAAATGGACTTAGTGATATGTATCATCCTATGCAGCTTTTGGCTGATTATCTTACGATGATTGAAAGAGGGTTTGATAAAGATTTAAAAGTTGCTTATATTGGAGATGGAAATAATATGGCACACTCTTGGCTTATGTTGGCTTCAAAAATGGGGTTTGAGATGAGAATTGCAAATCCAAAAGGATATGAAGTTAATGGAGATGTTTTCAATGACGCTATCTCTTTTGCAAAACAAAGTGGAGCAAAAATAGTTATGACAAATTGCCCTAAAGAGGCTGTAAAAGATGTAGATGTCGTAGCTACAGATACTTGGATATCTATGGGTCAAGAAGAGGAAAAAGCAAAAAGAATCAAAGATTTTCAAGGTTTTATGGTTGATGAGAAACTTATGAGTTTGGCAAATAACAATGCGATATTTTTGCATTGTTTACCAGCTTATCGCGAATTTGAAATAAGTGATGAGGTGTTTGAAAAACACGCAGATGAGCTTTTTGATGAGTCAGAAAATAGACTTCATGTACAAAAAGCAGTTATGGTTTGGTTAGATAAAAATAGATAGATTTTAGAGGATTGACAATTATGAGCGAAAAAAAAGGCGAATTAGCAATATATGAAAAAATTGATAGTGCATCTAAAAGTATAGGACTTGATAGTAGTAAAACAGCAGTTTTAAGAGTTAAAACGACAGACAATCCAGACATAAAAGAGGTTCATCTAACATCAGGAAGTTGGGACGATGAAGAGCCGTGGTTTGTTATAGATGAGAATGAAAAAATTCATACTCTTATCTCTATTGACACGTTAACAAATGTGATAAAGGATCTAAATTTAACACAACAAGAAAATTTCAATCTGAAATTAGAGAGAACCATATGGCAACATCTACCTATTGATTTTGGTGATGTTTGGGTTGTGGCAATGGATGAGTTAAAAAATATGGCAAAACAGAGTGATAAAGCAACCGCAGTTAAACTTGATATTGAAAAATTAGTACTTGATATAAAGAAAAAACACCCATCACTCTTTGTCGACATAAATACCATACACAATAATATGATTAGATTAAAATCAAATGAGTTGAACTAATGTTAGATTTTGAACAATTTGTAAAATATTCAAAACCCGGACCAAGATATACAAGCTATCCAACCGCTCCAGAGTTTAATGAAGACTTCACACATAGAGATTATGAAAATATACTGAAAAATCAAAATAAAAATAAGAAACTCTCCCTCTATTTTCATTTGCCTTTTTGCAGAAGTGCTTGTTATTTTTGCGGTTGCAATGTTGTTTTTACAAGCAAAGAGAGCAAGAAAGAGAGATATATTGAGTATCTAAAAAGAGAGCTTGATATTTTAAGTCAATTTCTTGATACAAGTCGTGAAGTTTTACAGCTTCATTTTGGTGGTGGAACACCAACATTTTTTAGTGCTAAGCAGTTGGAGAAAATTATAAAAATGGTTTGGAAAACTTTCCCAAATGTTGCAAAAGATGCTGAAATTAGTTGTGAAATTGACCCAAGATTTTTAGATGAAGGGCAGATGAGGGTTTTGGCTGATAATGGATTTAATAGAGTTAGTTTTGGGGTGCAAGACTTTGATGAAAAAGTTCAAAGTGAGATTCATAGAGTTCAGTCTTTTGAAATTACACAAAATGCAGTAAATTTAGCTAAAAATTACAATATTGACTCTATAAATATGGATTTGATTTATGGACTTCCATATCAAAATTTAGAAACTTTTAAAAAAACTTTAAAACAATCACTTCTTTTAGATGTTGATAGATATGCTGTGTTTAATTATGCACATGTTCCTTGGATGAAAAAAACTATGAGAAAGTTTGATGAAACAACACTTCCTAACCCAAAAGAGAAACTGCTTATTATGAAATATACTATAGACTTTTTGCAAGATAGTGGCTATAAAATGATAGGAATGGATCACTTTGCAAAACCAAAAGATGAGCTTTTTTTGGCTATTGAAAAAGGCGAACTTCATAGAAATTTTCAAGGTTACACTACAAAAGGTGGAACTGATTTGATAGGTGTTGGGCTCACGAGTATTGGTGATGGAGATATGCATTATGTGCAAAATTTTAAAAATATAGATGAGTATGAAAATGCGATTGACAACAAAACTCTTCCAGTACAAAGAGGACTAAAACTAAATCAAGATGATATTATAAGAAAAGCTGTTATTATGGAGATGATGAGTAACTTTAAACTAAATATTTCAAGAATAGAAGAGAGGTTTAAAATCAATTTTTTCGAATATTTTAAAGATGCAATTAATGAACTTAAAGAGTTTGCAGATACAAAGATTATAAGTATTGATAAAGATAGTTTGCGTGTAAGTCAAACAGGAACTCTGCTTATAAGAAATATCTGTATGCCATTTGACTCATATCTAAAAAAGATTCCAGAGTCCAAAAGACGATTTAGCAAAACGGTATAAACCAATAATGTATAACTTTATAAAATTAAGCGATTCTTGCGTAAAATGTGGTAAATGTATTTCTGATTGTACTATTCATCAGATAAATCCCGATGAAGTTA
>JAIRQK010000080.1 GCA_031256525.1 Campylobacteraceae bacterium | reverse complement strand
TAGCATAATATCCCTATTGTTTTGAGTTAAAAACCCTACCATAAAACCAAATCCAAACATAGCGGGCAGTGTAACGATACCAAAAACAAGCATAGTCATAGCACCGTAAAATACCGAAGAACTTGCTACTGCTGAAATTAAAAAGAAATAGACCAAACCGCACGGGATAAAACCATTTAACATACCTAAAAAATATAAACCAAGAATAGATTTGCTTTTTATGAAAAAATTGAACATTTTTTTTATGCTCGGCTTTGTTAATATTTGTGCCTCAAAAAAATGTAAAAACTTTATTTGCCCAAGCAAAGATAGTCCCATAAGCACCATAAATATGCCGATTATAAAAAAGAGATAGCCTTGAGTGGTTTTTGAAATTGACAAAACACTCCCAATCAACCCAAAAACAACTCCGAGTATCACATATGAACTAATACGACCAAAGTTATAAACTATATGAAGACAAAATTGTTTTAATATTGAAGTAGTTTTGTTTGAGAAAGAGCTTGTATACAATACAACAAAGCCACCGCACATACCTATACAGTGACCAAAACTTGCAAACAAGGCAACACTGAAAATTGTTGCAAAATCTATAAAATTCATTCTACATATTAAGTGTTATACTCTACTTGCAAACAGGGCAAATATATATTTGCTATCGTGTGGTCCCGGACTTGCTTCGGGGTGATGTTGTACAGAAAAAATAGGAGAATCTATATACTCCAACCCCTCGATTGTGTTATCAAAAAGATTTATATGTGTAGTCTTTGCTATTTTACAAATTTCATCAGTTACGCTATAGTTGTGATTTTGTGCAGTTATCTCAACAATTTTGCTATCTTCATTTCTAACTGGGTGATTTCCACCATGTTGTCCAAATTTCAGTTTAATAGTGTTAAAACCATGAGCTAAAGATAATAGTTGATGTCCAAGACATATCGCAAACATCGGAACTTTAGCTTCTATTAATTGTTTAATTTCTGCAATTTCCTCTTTTAGTACTTGAGGGTCACCAGGTCCATTTGATAAAAACACTCCATTTATTTTCCCCTCTTTGTATCTTTTGATAAGTGTTTTTGCTTTTGTATTATGCGGAACCACCTCAACGCTTAATCCAGCCTCGCTAAGCTCATTTAAAATATTTCTTTTTACTCCATAGTCAATAGCAACAATTTTTTTATTTAGAGAGTGATTTGCTTTTTTGTACTCAAGTTTTTCACTATCCCACACTCCGCTTGTATGCACATAAGACTCTTTTGTACTTACCTCATCAATATAATTTAAATGTTCAATCCTCGGAGCAACTTTTAAAAGGTTTTTAAGAGCCTCTTTATCACTCACTTTTGTTGATGCTATCATCATTTGTGGACCATTTTCTCTAATCATCTTAGTCAAATATCTTGTATCAATATCGCAAATACCAAAACCATTATGTTTTTTCAAGAAATCAGGAAATGCACTTTCACTTCTAAAGTTTGATGGCATATCATTTAAATTTCTTATTATTATCCCTGAAGCATGTACTTTTTTGCTCTCCATATCATCACTATTTGCACCTACAATTCCAATTTCTGGCATCGTAAAAACTATAAATTGTCCGGCGTAGCTTGGGTCAGTTATAATTTCTTGATATCCTGTCATTGAGGTATTAAAAACAATTTCCCCTACTCTATTTCCATCTATTCCAAAAGATTTAGCTTCTAAAAAAATTCCATTTTCTATGTATATCCAAACAGGCTTTAAATTCTCTTTCATTTCAACATGCCTCTCTTTCTAAGCTCTTCCTCATAAAGTCTCTCGAACACCAAATCATACTCTTCAGTTCCGGGAACAAGTTTTCTTTTATAATTGTCAATCTTTTCAAGCACAATATCTTGGGTTTTTTCATAAGTTTTTAGATACTCTTCAATAGCATTGTATATAATGTTTTTTACTCTATTTTCAGATACTTGATATTTTATCAACTTTTTTTCAATTAGTTGATTTAAAATTCTGTGCGAAAGGTCACTATATCTATCTTCAAATGACAAAATAACTTTGTACTCTTTGGCTAACTTTTTCTTAATCAACCAAAACATATTTTTTCTATCAATTTGTTGAAATTCAATCTCTTCGCTATTTTCTTCTAAAAGTTCAGAAACTCTTTGCTCTAAAGATAACTCTTTTTTAACATCTTCAACGATAAGTTCTTTTGCAACTTCAGCGACTGGTTCAACACCTTTTTGTAGAGTTATAAATCCGCAATTTAGAATATCGATAGAAATCTTATTTGCAATATATGGAGCATGAGGAAGTCTAATTTTCATAAAAATACCTTATTTTTTTATCAAATTCTATCAAATCAAATGTAAATATCAGTTTACACTACACACATTTTTTCACACACAAAACTACATATAACCAATTTTATCTTTATATAAATATTTTAAAGAATTATAGTATCTTTTCTATCTGGACTAGTTGAGATAATTCCAACTTTTGTTTGTGTTAACTCTTCTATTTTCTTTATATATTTTTTTGCATTATCTGGAAGTTCATCATATGTTTTTATATTAACAACACTATCCCACCCATCCATCTCTTCATATACAGGTTTTAAGTCATCGAGATTTGTCGGCATCAAATCGTATCTCACGCCATCTTTTTCATAAGCAACGCAAATCTTTATCTTCTCAAAACCATCTAATACATCAAGTTTCATAAGAGCAAGTTGATCGCACCCATTTATTTTACATGCGAATTTTACAGCAACTGCATCAAACCAACCACATCTTCTTGGACGCCCTGTTGTAGTGCCAAACTCTCTTCCTTTTTCTCGCAATATATCAGCATCTTTTTCAAAATCCTCCGAAGGAAAAGGTCGATTTCCAACTCTTGTGCAATATGCTTTTATAATTCCTGTAATTTGGTCTATACTTTTTGTACTAAGTTT
>JAIRQK010000050.1 GCA_031256525.1 Campylobacteraceae bacterium | reverse complement strand
CCATTTGGTCCTTTTATTTGCCCGTAATAGCAATCCCAATAGGCATCTCTGTAACGTTTTTGCTCATAATATGGAAGACTTTTATCTTCAGCCAATTTTGCCAATTTATCACACTGCTCTTTTTTATCAAAAGCTTTTTCGCATTCCTCTGCCCCTTCTTTAACCTGATTGGCACCCTTAGCTTTTCCAAACCACTTAAGCGGACTTAACCCTATTGGGTCAATAAGATTAACAGGGTCATTTAACACATAGTTATATAGATTGATATCTTTACCATTAAAGTCTATAGGGTCTTTAGATGTCCATTTAGAACTATAGGTATCATAATATCTATATCCAAACCTTATTAACTTAGTATCACTATCTATTACTCCTCCAGCAAAACTAAAAGGAACACTTATAGAACTATTTGTATCATTTAATATCTCTCCATATACACTATACTCTATATCTTTAACTACATTACCATTGATATCTGTTATAGCTCTTAAACTCTGTTGATGATTATATGAGAGATAATAGATATTATTACTACTATCTTTTAATTTATAAGGTACTCTTGAGTTAGGATAGTAGTAGTATCTTTGTATTAAGTTATTCATTCATACGGCTTTCAATCGCTTGTATGCTCATATTTAATAAAGTCTTATGGTTATCTAATATTCTTAAAATCTCTTCATTTATTTCATTATCATTTGGATTGTAGAGATAATAGATTGCTAAATTTAGTAAGTCCTTATCTCTATCACTTCTTATTTTAAAAGAATACAAGTTGTTTTCATCTCTATCGCTTCTCGCTTGTTTCAGATAGTAGTTTTTATCTTTTGGTTTTTCGCTTTTTATGGAGTGTAAAATATCTTTTAGGTCGTTAATGGTATCCTTATTGTTAGTATACATAGAAACAACAAACTTTGAGTTTTTAAAGACAACTCCTATCACACTATCAAGACTTTTATGTTCCATTAAATAAGCTATATATCCATCATTTAGTTTAATTTTTGTTATCGTTGAGTTTCCAAGTAAATTTTTAAAAAAGACATTTTTTGAAGTTTTCATTTCATTGATAAAATTATCTTCATTACTTAAATAATCAACATATTCTTTATATATATCAAGCCTATCTCTTCCTTGCTCAACCATCTCATCAAAATTGTCAATATATTGTTTATGTATTTCAAAAGGAAAAAATGAAATTATCAAAAAATCATCATTTGATAAAAGAATGCCTCTAAACAAATAGTGGTCAAATTCGTTAAAAATACTTTCGACATTTTCATAACCTTTAAAATCAATAGAGAAGCCTTGTGGGAAATAGTATCTTGTTCCATTACTTTTTGTTAAATTATTTGAGCAACCACAAAGAAAAATAACAAATAGTAGTAATAATATCTTTTTCATTTTTAATCCTTATTTTTGCAATTTTTTAGTGTTTTTATCCCATCTAAAACAGGAACAAAAAGACAAGTTTCAAGCTCCTCTTTTTTTATACTATTTTCTGTTTTTGTAAATTTTGTAATCACTTGAATTTTTGTCTCTTTTTCAATAGGAGCGATTAAAATGCCACCGCTGTTTAGCTGTTCAAATAGTGCTTGTGGTACTTCTTTTGTTGAAGCAGAAAACAAAATCCTATCAAATGGTGCATAGTCTCTCCACCCTTTTTGTCCATCATCAAACCTTGTGTGGACATTGTGGATACCAAGTAAACTAAACTTCTCTTTCGCAGAGCGTATAAGGTTTTCAATCCTTTCAATCGTAAAAACTCTTCTTATAAGACGCGATAAAATCGCCGCTTGATACCCACTCCCACAACCAATCTCCAAAACAGAATCAACATTTTTATCAATTTCAAGTGCCAAAGTCATCTTAGCAACTGTAAGCGGAGAGCTTATCCATTGGTCTTCGCCCATAGGAAGTGCGTCGAGTTTATAAGCGTGAATTTTTAATCCATTGGGCATAAAAACTTCCCTATCTATATCAATAAAAGCCTGATATAGAGCGTTGTTTAAGGTGATTTTGTTGGCTATCGCATCTGCTAAATTTTGACTTTTTCGCACCCTTGCTTTTGCGTCAAACATTAATTTTGCTCAAAATTTAAATTAAAAATCATCAAATGACAGACTCCCTTTGCTGTAATTGCTAACATTTCCTTCAAAAAAGTTAGTTTTTTGGTCGTTGAATTTTGAAAAGTCATCTACCCATTTTATAGGATTTGCAACATTATAAATCTTTTCGTAACCAACAGCTTTTAGTCTATCATCAACAAGATAGTGTATATACTGCTCTATAATATCGTCCGTAAAGCCCATAATTTTGTTTTGTGTTATATATTTGCCCCACTCTATCTCAAGCTCTCCAGCAGTTACAAACATCTCTTTTATCTCTTTTTCAAGCTCTGTGGTAAATAGGTCAGGTCTCTCTTTTTTTGTGCTATTTATTATGTTTTGAAAAAGCAAAAGATGAGTTATCTCATCTCTTTGAATAAATCTTATCATTTGAGCAGAACCTAACATTTTTCCAGCTCGTGCAAGTGAATAAATAGAGCTAAATCCTGCATAAAAATAGATACCTTCTAAAATTTGATTTGCAAACATTGCAAGAACAAGTTTTTTTTCTGTTATATCACCAGCAAGTTTTTCATAAACCCCGGAGATATAGTCATTTTTCTTTCGCAAAACAGTGTCATGTTTTTCCATTTCGTATATCATATCCGTATCATTGCAAATTGCTTCAACCATAACAGCGTAAGATTTTGAGTGATTTGCCTCCTCGTAGGCTTGGCGAACCAAACAAGCGTTTATTTCAGGAGCGGTTATGTAAGGATTTATGTTGTCTGCTAAATTGTTCGTTTGAAAGCTATCCATACTTATAAGTTGACTCCAGACAAGGTCATACATGCGTTTTTCATCAATGGTCAAGTTTTTGTTGTAATCAATAACATCGCCAGTTGTATCAACTTCTCTTGGAAACCAAGTATTTGCCTCCATAACATCCCAAAGTTTTAACGCCCAACCATATTTTGCTTTCGTAAAATTCAAAATCCCGTGAGGATTGCCACCGAATACTTTTCTATTGTTTAAACTTTCATTTGAGCTTGGATTGTAAATGTGCTTTCTATCCATCATCTTGCCTTTTTTAAGTTGAAATCTTCCGAAAAATTTTAGCGAATAAAAACTGAGATTAACGAATTTTCTTACGAGACAAATTTTGAATGTTTAAGTGAAATTTTTGTTTTGCCTACTCTGTAATATTAAATTAACAAAAAAATAACTATTGCCCTATCTAAAATAAACAATTAATGTTGAATTAATAAAAAACAAATTATAATTTCGCCAACACAAGGTAGTTTTAACGATCAAGTTCACTCCTTTAAATTAGCAAGAAACATTATATGATTTTATTGGTTTGATGACCACATTTTTTCATTGAAATTATGCTTCTTGGTTTGTTAGTTTCTTCTTGTGTTCCCCCCCCTCACCCTGACTATTTTCTAGCTGGGTGAGCCCCAAATTTTTTCCATTTTAGTTTTAACTTTCATAAAAAGTAGTCCACTTGACCTCTATCATAAAATAAACTAAAAGCTAATATAATGGTTTTAAAAATTTCTAAACTCTATGGGAATTTTATTGTTTAGTAGATTTTTATCAAAAGGTTTTGTTTGCTCTGTTAAATTTCCCAAATTTTTTTCCAAATGCAGATAATTTTGCAGATAGTAGATACCTTTATAATTATTTAAATACAAAATATCAACTATCTCATTTATCGCTTTTTCATTGAGCAAATCAGAATGAATTGTAGTACGAACTTCAAAATTTAAACCACTTTTGACTAAAAGCATCAAAGAGGTTATCGTTTTTTCATAAAAGAGCGAGTTTGTAATCTCTTTAAAAACTCTTTTTGGAGCTTTAAAATCAAGTGCAACATAGTCAATTAAATTTTGTTTTATTAATGAGTCTAAAACTTCAGGTTTGCTTCCATTTGTGTCCACTTTGACTTTAAAACCAAGCTCTTTAATTTTTTTACATATGATGGTGATATCCCTAAAAATAGTACATTCCCCGCCACTTAACACAACACCATCTAAAAGCCCCGCTCTTTTTTGTAAAAACTCAAGTAATTCATCAATGGTTTTATTTCCATTTTGCAAGACAATATCGGCGTTATAGCAGTAAGCACAACGCATATTACACCCACAAAGCCACACTATACAGGATAGATGATTTGGAAAATCTAATGTTGTAAAAGGTGTAATATCGTAAATTGGCCTATTTGCAGCATTTTTCAACAAATTTGACTCTTTGTTGATGTTCCCCTTTTTTGCCAAGGTTAAATGACTCAACAGGTCTATGATAGCCCATAACACGAGTGTAAACTATGCATTTTGTTCTTTTTTCAGCCATTTTTTCTAAAATTTGCTCTTTATTCATTTTTTGTTCCTTTTTGGATATTAACTAATTTTTCTATCAGCTTCGTAATCTTTACCAAATTCTCCTAAAATTTCCTCATCACACTTTGGACAAAATTCGTGTTCGCCACTTATATAGCCGTGTTTTTCACAAACTGAAAATAGCGGAGTTATCGTAATGTACGGAAGTTTATAGTTGGTTATGGTGTTTTTGATAAGTTTTCTACAAGCCTCAGCCGAACTTACTCTCTCTCTCATATATAGATGAAGTACGGTCCCGCCGGTGTACATACATTGCAAACTATCTTGGGTATCAAGTGCAGTAAACGGGTCATCTGTAAAATCAACAGGAAGTTGTGATGAGTTTGTATAGTAGATATTATCTTCGCTTCCGCTTTGAATGATATCAGCATATCTTTTCTTATCCTCTTTTGCAAAACGATAAGTTGTTCCTTCAGCTGGTGTTGCTTCAAGGTTGTATAAATTTCCTGTTTCCTCTTGAAAATCGGTCATTTTTTTGCGAATAAACTCTAAAACTTCAGTTGCTAACTCTTCACCCTTTTTCTCATTTATGCCATATTTGCCATTTGTAAAGTTTAGTATCATCTCATGCATTCCATTTACACCAATTGTAGAGAAGTGATTTCTAAAGCCTGGCAGATATCTTTTGGTGTATGGATAAAGACCCCTATCATACATAGTTTGTACAAAAACCCTCTTTTTCTCTAATGTCGATTTTGCCATATCAAGCAAATCTTCAAGTGAGGCAAAAAAAGACTCTTTGTCGTTTTTATTTAAATATCCAAGTCTTGCCATATTTATAGTAACAACGCCGATTGAACCTGTCATTTCAGCACTTCCAAAAAGTCCACCACCACGTTTTAGTAACTCTCTAAGGTCCAATTGCAACCTACAGCACATACTTCTTACATGACCCGGCTTATACGCTTTTTCATTTGGTGTTAAATTTCCATTTTCATCACGAATATATTGACTTCCTATGAAGTTTTGAAAATATGATGAACCGATTTTTGCTGTATTTTCAAAAAGAATATCGGTATTTTCCCCGTACCAATCAAACTCTTCTGTAATATTTACAGTTGGTATTGGAAATGTAAAAGGTTGACCTGTTTTATCGCCCTCTGTCATCACCTCATAGTATGCTTTATTGATTAAATTCATCTCTTTTTGAAAATGTTTATAGGTTAAGTCCTCAAGAGTTTTCGCACCTCTTCTATTTGCCTCTTTTAACAAATCATCATCTTTTATATCACGAAAAAGATGGATATTGTTTGAGTTTGGCGTCTGCTCTTTTAAGTCTTCTGGAACACTCCAATCAATCGTAATATTTGT
Source organism: Campylobacteraceae bacterium (assembly GCA_031256525.1). Classification (GTDB taxonomy): domain Bacteria; phylum Campylobacterota; class Campylobacteria; order Campylobacterales; family Campylobacteraceae; genus JAIRQK01. The sequence continues at coordinate 1,161 of JAIRQK010000050.1, read as the reverse complement.
AAATGGACTTTGTCCCCATCTTGCTGGTACATTTAAGTTATAGATAAAACTACAAATCGCTTTTTTAACCTCAGCAAATGGAAGTTTATCTTTAAAAACATAAGGTGCTAAATATGTATCAAAAGAGCTAAATGCTTGAGCCCCAGCCCATTCACTTTGCAATATTCCCAAAAAATTTGCCATTTGACCTAATGCTTCGCGAAAATGTTTTGGAGCTTTACTTTCTACCCGACCTCTAACGCCGTTAAAGCCTTCATTTAGTAAATTTCTTAAACTCCAACCAGCACAATATGCGGTTAAACAATCAAGGTCATGAATATGATAGTCCCCATTTCTATGAGCTGCACCTTCATTTTTAGAGTAAATTTTGTCAAGCCAATAGTTTGCGATAACTTTTCCGGCTGTGTTATTTATAAGTCCGGCGTTTGAGTAGCCAGTATTTGAATTTGCTTTAATTCTCCAATCACTCTTGTTGATGTACTCTTCAATTGTTTGAGTAGAGTTTATAAAAGTTGTGTCTTCGCTAAGCCCAAGAATATGCTCTCTTTGCATTTTGTGCGTGTGGCGATATATCATAAATGAACGCATAACTTCAAAATATCTCGCACGATATAGCTCTTGCTCAATCAAATCTTGTATATCCTCAACAGCGGCTAAACGTCTATTTTGAAGTTTTTTGATTACATTCTCATACACAGAGGAGTCGTAGATAGTGTTTTCGCTTTTGAAGGCTTTTTTTATAGCGTCTTCAATTTTATAGGCTTGAAACTCTTGTGTATTGCCATCGCGTTTAAGAATTTTTGTAATCATTGAACATTGCCTCTTGGTTCTATTTTTTAAATTTAAGCTGTAAAATTTTTTATAAACTATAGCAAATTTAACTTAAACTAAAGACCATAGGAAAATCAAAGAGTGGCAAAAAAGTGATGGTTTAAGATTTGTTAAATATTCTATTATTAAGGCGAATAGTACGGCAAAATGAGCATTTAGTATATATAATTTGGAATTAATATTAAATAATAAAATTAACTTTTATTATTAATATACAATTTTTATTTTTGATAATAAATATCAAAAATTATCGCATACAACATTTTATTCATAGCTTAAATTTTTAATGCCAATATTGATTTTCTCGGATATAAAAAATTAAGATAAAAA
>JAIRQK010000014.1 GCA_031256525.1 Campylobacteraceae bacterium | reverse complement strand
TTACTTTAGATAATCAATCTTTGCTTGGTGATAATGCTGATTTAGATGACCTTGATGATGGCATAATGGTAAAAAATGCAAATAATGCTTCAGAGGATTTTAAAGATTTGCAAAACTACCAGTTTGAAAACAGGCAAACTTACACTTTTAGAGTCTATCCAAACTCTACAGTTGATGGGAAAATTGGATATTTGCATGGTTGGATGAGTTTAAACAAAGCTATAAACAATACAACAAATGACTTTGATATGGGACTTAAAATAACAGATGAAGCAAAAGTAGATAATGAAACTGTTGGTTTTCCTAATGGTATACCATTAACGGTTGGTTTGCAACCGACAACAGGTGAGCTTTACTATGATTTTAACTATACTGTTCCTGACAAAACGATAGCAAATGCTAGTGCCAATCTTGGTGGCAACAAATCTCAAGCATTTTTTAGATTTAGATTTTTACCAAATGAGACCCCGAATTTAAACGCAACAAATCCACCTGCAAATAGCACTTTAGCAGACACTCAACCTTGGGTTGCTGAAGGTGAAGTTGAGGACTATAAGATTGTCTATTTCTATAACTTTACACCTCCTCTTGTTGGAAATGTAACAATTTATAATTCTGATGGGAGTAAAAATTTATATTCAAGAGTGGCTAATTCTACTTTTAATGTAAAAGTTGTCTATCTCGATAAAGATGGAAGAGAGGCACAACCACCAGCAGGACAAGATTTAAGAGCAGATATCAAGTTTGAGCCAGATGGTAGCTCTCCAATTGACATAGTCAGTGGTTTTAAAGTTACAAACAAAGAAAATGAACTATCAATCAATAATTTAAATATTGCAACAAGAAGTGGAAAATTTAAAATAGAGTACTATCTTGCTTCAAATAGTGGCACCAAAAAACCATCAGAATCAACTATTTTTGGGATAAGACCTGACAAATTTACACTACAAGGTATCGGCACGGCAAAACTAATAGGTGGGAAGTATGAGGATATAGAGATTGTAGCAGCTAAGTATAATTCAACTGACGCTACACCGGGCTACAATCAAGCATATAACAATATTAGCGAAAGTCTTGCACTTGTTGATTGTGCTAAAGATGTAGATAAAGTCGAATTTATAACAAGTGGTCTTGGAATTTTTGCAGGTGGGTCTATTAAAGGAAATATAAAATACAACAATGTTGGCAAACTTAATATAAAACTTACAGATAACGACTGGCTAAACAACGATAAAGATAAAAAACTTTGTATTGAAGGCGACTTTACCACTAATAATGGTGATGGTAAAATCGGTTGCGATATAGTTTTAGATGAAAAAACTATAGAATTTGTTCCAGAACAATTTAAAGGCTCTTTGACATTAAGAAATATCAATAGTGGAGAATTTACCTATATTTCAAACAATACTAGAGCAAATGAAGCAATGTATGCGACAGCTAATGTCAACATTAAAGCTCTAATAGCTGGAGGGGGAACTGCAACAAATTATGATAAAGAATGCTATGCTAATGATGTTAATTGGACACTTCGACTTACAAACAGTAAAGTAACTAACACAGCTATCTCTTTTTATAGAGTTGACACAAAAAAAGCTGATATAATAAATGCGAATGGAAGTTCAGTATCATCTATTCAAAACCAGGAAGTAGCAGTTAAAACTAATGCAAACAATTTTGAAAATGGCATTGCTAATAACATTCAAGTAGGTTTTAACTTTGAGAGATTACACAACACTCCCCAAAATCCTTTTAAAGCAAATGTTGGTGATTTTAACATTACAGAAATAAAAGATAGTAGCACTGTAGATAGCACCTCTTCAAGCGATACGAGCAGTGTTTTGTTCGTTTATGGTAGAGTCCATTCAGAAAATTATAGTAACTACTCTCCAATTACTGCGATTTTAGCATTTGAAGGATATTGTGATAATAGTTGTAATGTAGCCAATTATCCGCCACTATCTTCTACTTTAAGAACTAAACAATGGTATCGCATAATGTCACATAATGGTGCTATTTTTGGAAGCGTAACAGAGTTGGTTCAAACAAAAACTGGTATCACAATTAATCCAACTACAGTAACAGGTGCAAATGGAGTTGGAACTAGCATATTAGCATGTGATGATGATCATCATAACGACGATATAAAAGTTCATACGCAGAGTTGGCTATTATACAATGAAAGTAATAAATTTGTTGATTATAATCAATTTAAGATTCAATTTATTGGTGATGGTGGAAGCTGGGCTGGAGTTGGTCAAGTAAGTGATGACAATACTACTGGCAGGGTTGTACCTTCGAGTGCTTCAGAGAGAGTAAGAAATAAGATAGGATGGTAAAAATGAAAAAAGGTGTTTCACTAATAGAGTTGGTCTTTGCGATAGTTGTGATTGGTATTGCTGCTATGAGTTTTCCCCTCATTTTAACTCAAACAAGCAACAATATCAAAATAGCCCTACAGCAAGAAGCTATACTAAATGCAAAAGCTCATGCAAGCATTATACTTTCGCACCCATGGGATAAAAATACTGTTGACCCTTCTACTGGAAGGCTTATGGTTTTAGATACAACTGGTACAGTAGCCAATAATGCATTTAATGCTACTGCAAGTAACACAAGGGTTGGTCATTTGTATGGCAGAAGAGTATTAGCAACACAAGAAATAAATACAGGAACTGTAGATTTGAATGGTATACCAATTTTTAACACTGTCCTTCTTACGCCAACTACAGAAACCTCTTCTGTAACAGAATGGGGTAATACAACTTTAAGAAGCGATGTTGATGACTTTAGTGGCTACAATGACAATTTATCTGCACAGCTTAGTGCTTTGGATTTTATATTGGATTTTAACTTGGCTTCAAATGTAACGTATGTTACTGACAATGCAACTGGTTATGGTAGCAATAATGTAAATTTTAATTTTACAACCGGTAGTGCTGGTGGTACTACCAACATCAAAATGGTTAAAGTTTCAGCAACAAATGCAACAAGGGATATAAATATCACACTAAGAGCATACTCTTCAAATATTGGAGACTATGAACTACTTGAAAAGGAATGGTGATTGAGGTGAAAAAAAGAGCTTTTACTATGATTGAGGTTATTATTGTAATAATACTATTTGGTATTATCGCATCAATTGGTGCTCAGATAATAGCCAAAATGTACATAAATTACCTACAGGCAAGAACTATAAACTACCTGCAGTCTCAAAGCAATATTGCAGTTGAGCAGATAGCCAAAAGACTGCAATATAGAATAAAGGATACTGCTGTTGCAAGAATGACTAATGCTACTGGTGATGCCATACTTCCACTAAATCACCAAAGCGTAACTGCGAATTTTAATGTGATTGAATGGATAGGGTATAGCAATGAAGCAATGCTTGGAAATCCGCCTGGTTGGAGTGGCTTTATAGATTTAGATGGTGTTAACACAAATAAAAGTGTCGGCAATGGAACATTAAGCACTCCTGGTAGCAACTTAACTGATGCTAATAATACAATTAAAGTTTTATCTAATAATACCGTTGATTTAAATTCTATTGGTAGTGGTAGTCCGGCAGCTCTTATATTTAGACAAAAACCTGCAGGTTTTGATCCAGTAAATGGTTACGGTTGGAGAAACGGTGTTGCTGATCCAAACTACTTAGTACAGGTTAGAATGCGAGATAGTACCACTTTTGATGTTGTTAGCAAAACTCCAACTTCAATTTTTGAACACTACTATTTAGCTCATACAGCCTATGCTATATCAAGAGAAGCAACGGGTAATGCTGATGACTTCAATCTTGTATTGTACTACAACTATCAACCTTGGAGTGGTGGTACTTGGAATAGCACTACTACATCAAAAGCTGTTTTAGCTGAACATGTCAATCTTTTTCGTGTCAACCAAGTTGGAAATACTGTAAGAATAAAACTATGTTTGCATGATGCAGAGGTAAGTGGTGCAGGAAGAAAGTTGGTTGCTTGTAAAGAGGAGGTAATTTTTTAATGAAAAAAGGTTTTAGTCTGCTTACTGCGATAATGTTTATAGTTTTTATCGCAACTATCGGTGCTTTGGCTCTTAGTTTTACAACTCAAACTTCAAAGCAGACATATGATGTCTACTTAAGAGCTCAGGCTGAACTACTCGCAAGAAGTGCTACAGAGTATGCACTGCTTGCTCTTTCTGCAAACGATCATAATGTCAGATGCTTGCAAAAAATAGATACTAACTATGATAATATTTTTAATATAAATATGACACTTAGCTATATTGGCAATAACATAACAACAGCAGGTCTCACGGCAACAGCAGGCACATTAGGTTGTGCTAATGTTAATGTATTGGCAAGCAATATCGCCACTGTTGCATCTAGTCCAACAGTTATCATTGATACAATTGTGGAAACTACACTTGGTACAGCAACAGAGCCAATTAGAGTACATAGGAGAACATTGCAAAAGCCTTAAGTTTTATCTAATAGATTAAGCATCTTGTGTTATAATTTCGAAATTTTAATAGATAAGGAGAAGAGATGAATTTAAGTATAACAGGAAAACAGATTCAATTGACTGACCCTATAAAAAGCTACATTGAAAATGCACTTGATTCGCTTTTGAAGTATAATCTCGACATTATATCAACAAGAGTTGTAGTAAATGCGGATGAAAAAAATGGAAAAAAAGGTTTTGGAGTTGAGCTTACTATCAACCTTCCAAAAACAGAAACAACAGTTATAAAACAAAAAGATAAAGACCTTTATGTAGCTATCGATAGAGCAGTTGATAGAGCCAATAAAGTATTTAGACGCCACCACGATAAACTGACAACTACAAAGACAAAAAATAGCTCCAATGAGGCTGAAATAGATGAGATAACAATCGATGGAGTAGATGAGATAGTTCCTATGGAGTTAGAGCTTTATAAGCCTCTTGAAATTGAAGAGGCACTCCAAAGACTCAAAGATAGTGGAATGCAGTTTTATGTATTTAACGATATTGATGCAAAAATGAGAGTTATCTACAAAAAAGGCGACAACAAATACGGCCTTTATTAACCAAATCTCTTTTTATGTGCAAAGTGAGTTCTTTGCACATAAATCTTCTTATATCTTTAAATCTCTCTGTGCTTTTATCAAAATCTCTCTATCCTCTTTTATGTCAAAATATCTGAATTGCGAACCATGTTGTGAAATTCCGCTTAATATATCTCCACTTTGACGATATTTCAAATCAAGTTCAGCTATATCAAAACCGCTATTTGTCTTTATAAATTCGTTTAGCCTTTGGTTGTTGGTATGATTTGTATATAAATAGCAATACCCCTTAAGACCATTTCTACTAACTCGCCCACGAAGTTGATGAAGCGTTGCAAGTCCGAGCCTTTCAGCTCCAACAATTATGATAGTTGATAGTTTTGGTAAAGAGATACCAACCTCAACAAGCGTTGTTGCAAGTAGTATTTTTCCTCTATTTTTAAATTCTTCAAGAATTTGCTCTTTTTGCTTATCTTTTCCAAAAGTTACATAAACATCTCTATATTTCTTCTCCCAAAAAGCCCTTCCCTCCTCTATGGACTGATATGCTAACTTTTCACTCTCTTCAACAAGCGGATAGATAACGATAACTTGCCTATCACGATTTATCTCGTTTTCTATATGCATAAGCATATTTTTAAAACCACTTTTGCCGATTACAAAACTTGATATCTCTTTTTTAAATGGCATCTCTTTTATAAACGAATAATCAACCAAAGATGAGTTAATAAGTGTCATTGTTCTTGGGATAGGAGTTGCACTAAACTGCAAAAAATGAGGGTGAACTTCGCTACTACTTACCATTTTATGTATCATATCTCTTTGTGTTGTTCCAAAGCGATGTTGTTCATCTATCATAACCAAATCGCATTTTGGAAGCTCTCTATATAGCAACACATGCGTTCCTATTATAAAGTCAAACGCTGCCAAATCCATATTTTTATCTTTACTCGTAACTAAAACACTCTTTATTTGCATAGGCAATAGCTTTTTTGCCTCTTCATAAATTTGATAGGCAAGAATGGTTGTTGGTGCCATCAAAATGGCTTTTTTAGGATAGGCTATCATCACCGAAGATAGTATGATTATAGTCTTGCCACTTCCAACATCGCCCATTATAACCCTCTTTGCTGCAATATCTTTTGAAAGGTCATCTTTTATATCGCCAATCGCATTTTTTTGGTCATTTGTCAATTTAAATGGCAAACTTTTTACAAAATTTTCAACATTTCCCGTTAATTTTGCAGAGGCTTTAAAATGCCTTTTCTTTGAATTTAACTTTTTCAAAAAAGAGAAAATTTCCAGATATTTTATGCTAAAAAGTGAGCTATTGTAAGCATTTTGAAAGTTTGAACCAATCTTTGGATTGTGAAGATTGTAGATGATATTTGCATTTGCTTCATCAAGACCCTCATCTACTAAATTTTTCACGCTAAGATAAGCATTCATCAGCACTCTTATAGTTTTTTGCTGCAAATTCGTTTTATATACAGCGTATATTTTTCCAATATCAGTAACTATTTTTGGCTGAATTAGCTGAATTTTTCCAAAACTTTGCTCTACTCTTGCTTGTACGAAAAATGTTGCACCGACAAAAAAGAGTGAAAAATGAAATTTTTTTGGATTGAAAATTATCATTCCAACTTCCATATTCCAAGCAAATGCAACTATTTTTAGAAAATTTGGGTGTTTAGAGATACTCCTTATCGTAACTTGCGTTGTGTTTATTTGGTTTATTTTTGGATAGTTTGAAATTGTCAAATCATTATAATCCACAGGCAACATAAGTGCTAACTCCAAAATAGAGCTAACACCAAGTTTATTAAAGAGTTCGCTATCTTTTTGGTCTATTGTCTTCATTTGTTACTATTGAGAATGTAAGCTCTACTATCTCTTTATGCGAGGCGATAAACTCATTTAGCTCTTCTAAACTAAGTTTTTCAATAAGCTCTAACTCCTGCTTAACATACCCTATCTCTAAACCTTTATAAAATTCAGAAAACGACCTCGACATTCTTTGCGAAAGTGTCTCAAGCCTCAATGGCTCAGAACCAAGCAAAAACTTTTTGGCTTGTTCAAGTTCGTTATTGGTTACGCCATTTTTTACAAACTCCTCAATTACCTCTTTGACTATTTTTTTTGCTTCATCTCTATTTTCATTTTTAGTTTGCAAATGCCCACTCATATAGCTACTGCTATTTCCAACACTAAATTTTGCGTAT
>JAIRQK010000130.1 GCA_031256525.1 Campylobacteraceae bacterium | reverse complement strand
GCTTCCGGTTGTAAGTGCCACTCTTTTTATCTTTTTATCTGTTCGTACAACTTTTAAAAAATTGATATTTAACTTTTCCTTTACATATAAAACAAGTTCATCAAAACTCATATCCACATCAAAATAACAGACAAAATTTTCACACTCTTCTACTTCTTGCTCTAAAATATTCTCAGCTACATATCTATTTAAATGGGTTTTATCTATGTTTGTATGCATTGAAACAAGATAACAACTTTTCATTATAATCTTTTTCAGTATACTTGAGGGATACATAGCATCTATCCTTTTCAGTCCCTTAAAAATAAGCGGATGATGAGTTATAAAAAGTGTCTTCTCTTTAGCGTTTTTTACAATCTCTTCATCTATATCTAAACAGACATTTATACATTCAAATTCATCATCAAACGAACCTATTAAAAGTCCGCTATTATCCCAATCTTCTTGCAAAGAAAATGGGCTAAACTCATCTAATTTTTTATAGACCTCAAAAATCTTCATCAGTTATCTCTTTATATTTCAAAGCACACCATTTAGCAAGTTCACGAATCTTTAAAATATAGTTCTGTCTCTCAGTAACCGAAATAGCCTTCCTTGCATCAAGAACATTAAATGTGTGGGAAGCCAATAAACAGTAATCATAAGCTGGTAAAGGGATATTTGCCTCTAAACATCTTTTACATTCAGTTTGAGCTGCTTCAAACTGTTTAAAAAGCATATCAATATCAGCAACTTCAAAATTATATTTGCTAAATTCAACTTCGCTTTGAAAATGGATATCTTTATAGGTTGTTTTTCCATGCTCATTTTCATTCCAAAGTATATCAAAGACAGAATCAACCTCTTGAAGATACATAGCAAGTCTTTCGACTCCATAAGTTATCTCAACAGAAATTGGGTCGCAGGGAATTCCACCAACTTGCTGAAAGTATGTAAATTGGGTTATCTCCATACCATCAAGCCAAACTTCCCAACCAAGCCCCCAAGCTCCAAGAGTTGGCGACTCCCAATTGTCCTCAACAAATCTAATATCGTGTTTTTTTATATCAAGCCCAAGAGCTTCAAGACTTTTTAAATACAAAGTTTGAATTCCATCAGGACTTGGTTTGATTAAGACCTGAAATTGATAATAGCTTCCAAGTCGGTTTGGATTTTTCCCATATCTTCCATCTGTTGGTCGTCTACTTGGTGCAACATAAGCTGCTGTCCAAGGTTCTTTTCCTAAGGACCTTAAAAATGTTGCGTTATGAAAAGTACCGGCTCCAGCAGGCATATCATAAGGTTGGATAATATTACACCCTTGTTTTTGCCAAAAATCCTGCAAAGTAAGGAGTATTTCGCTAAAAGTCATCATAATTTTATTTCCTCAAAATTAAAAACCTCTATTTTACAAAAATATTCTTTAAATATTAAATTTTATTCGTTACATACATCCTAAAAAACTAAAAAAAGGGTTAAATACAAAGCAGATTTAACTATTTTATTAAAACTTCTATCTCTTTTGAATCATCTTCTACTTGTTTTACTTTTTTGGCTCTATCTTCCATGAGAGCTGCATAAAGTGCTTTGTCGCCAATAGCTAATATTTGCATAGCCAAATATGCACTATTAACCGCTCCAGCTTTTCCAATAGCAACAGTTGCAACAGGCATTCCTCCGGGCATTTGAACAGTTGATAGAAGTGCATCCATACCACTTAGTGCAGAACCTGCCATAGGAACACCGATAACCGGTTTTGTGGTAACTGCAGCAATTGCTCCAGCAAGATGTGCTGCCATTCCTGCAGCTGCAATAAAAACTTCAGCTCCTCTATTTTGTGCTGATTGAATGTAGTTCTTTGTTCTCTCAGGACTTCTATGTGCTGAAGAGATAACAAGCTCATATGCAACACCAAACTTTTCTAAAGTTTTTGCACACTCACTCATCACATCATAATCACTCTTACTTCCAATAATAATTGAAACGAACCTCATATTTTTTCCTTAAATTTGGTATATTTTTTTTCTTAAAAAACTAAATGGTGGTAAAAAGTTAGGCAACTTTATATCCAAAGTATTACCACTATGTACTGCATCTAAAATTTTCTCATTTGTAGCTTGAATTTTGTTAAATTTTATCTTCCAAACACTATTATCTTTATAAATCTCACCGATTTCGTTATTGCATACAAAATCATCTCTATCTGTTTTTGGTATAATAATCTCATACTCTACATTTGGCTCAACCTTATCTTTCGCTCTAAAACTAACCCCATCTTCATTGACAATCGCGTAAACTTGATGTGTTCCTTCAAGTAGAGTTGATTTTAAATTTTGAGTATTATCTTTTTCAAATGGTCGCTGAATCAAATAGCCTTCAGTAAAACCTCTATTTTTTATAGTTTCAAGCTCCTCTTTATAAAAATCTATATTGAACTTTTCATTACTGTTATCATCAATTGCTTGTCTATATATCCTTGTAGTTTGTGCTACATAGTACGGACTTTTCGTTCTTCCTTCAATTTTAACAGCATCAACTACGCCACTTTTAATGATTTCATCAACATAAGAGATTAAGTTTAAATCTTTTGCGTTAAATATATATGTCCCCTCTTCTTGTTGTTCTACCTTAAAAAGCGTCCCACTTTCTTCATTTTTTGCATACAGCGTATAAGCAAATCTACAATCATTCGCACAACTTCCACGATTTGGAACGCGTCCACTTTGAACTGCACTAATCAAGCACCTTCCACTATAAGCAAAACACATAGAGCCGTGAATAAAAACCTCTATTTCAAGTTTTGGCAAATGTTTTTTTATCTCTTTTATATCATTT
>JAIRQK010000109.1 GCA_031256525.1 Campylobacteraceae bacterium | reverse complement strand
TGCCGAGTGCTATCATAATGTTACAAAAAATATAACTGTAAAAGATAAAAAATACACCATATTAACGGTATTTTTTATAACTATGACGATAATATCTTTGCTTGGTGGCTTTAGTTCATCAGATGGCAAACTAATCATCATAGGAATATTGCTTGGAGTGATGTCATTTTTAGTGTTTTTGGCAAATTCCAAGATTTCAAAGCTAAATCAATTTTTAGAAGCAGAAATAGAAAAGTATAAAAATAGTCAAAAATAGCTAATAATAGCTTCTACTTGCCAAGACAAAAATTGCTAAACATACTATCAAGTATCTCGCTTCTCTCAAAAGGTCTTGTTATAGAGGCTAAATGATAAATCGCCTCATTTAAGTTAAATGCAAAAAGTTCTAACTCTCTATTTTTTACAAGTTCATAAGAATCTTTTAAAAGTTCAAGTGCATTTGAAACAGCAAAAATTTGCCTTGAAGATGAGAGCATAAGCTCATCATCGATAAAACTGCCACTTAAAAACTCTTCAAGCCTCTCAACTAACGCCGATGTATCCTCTTTACAATTTAACTCTATAGCCCCATCTATCAAATCTCTATTAAATTTATTTGGAAGGTCATTTTTATTTAATATATAAAAAATTTTCTTGTCTTCTTGTTTCTTTAAAAACTCAAAAATTTCGACATCTTCTCTATCAGCAACTTTGGAGTTATCAAACATAGCAAAAACAATATCCGAATTTTGCACAGCCTCAAAAGAGCGAGAAATGCCTATCTTTTCAATCTCATCTTTTGCTTCCCTAATCCCAGCAGTATCAATAATTTTAACTATATGAGTGCCAATTTTTATCTCTTCTTCTATGGTATCTCTCGTTGTGCCTGCAATATCACTCACGATAGCCCTATCATACTCCAAAAGTTTATTTAAAAGTGAGCTTTTACCAACATTTGGTTTGCCAATAATAGAGATTTTAAACCCACTAAGTAATCCATCTCTTTGTTTTGAGTTTTTCAAAATTTTTTCAAGTGAGTTTGTCAGTTTTTCCAACTTTGCATAGATTTGCTCTTCAATATTTTGCGGTAAATCTTCCTCAGCATAATCAATAGCAACCTCGATATAAGAGATAATTTCAAGAAGCTCATCTCTTGCATTTTCGATAAAGTTTTTAAGTTCTCCTCTTAAATGGCGAGATAACATTTTAATAGCACTATCACTTTTTGCTTCTATAAGTTTTTGGATAGCCTCAGCTTCGCTTAAATCAATTCTGCCATTTAAAAAAGCTCTTTTTGTAAATTCACCCGGATTTGCAACCCTCGCACCAAGTTTTAAAACTTCATTCATTATCAAATTTGCAACTCTAATTCCGCCATGACATTGAAACTCAACAACATCTTCAGCCGTGTAACTATTTGGTGCTTTAAAATAGATAATGATTGACTGGTCTATGGTTTGATTTTTTTCATCGTATATGTATGAGAGAGAGGCTACTCTTGGAGTTAAAAAAATTTTGCGTGAGAGTTTAAGTGCTATATCATAAGCATTAACCCCGCTCACTCTTACAACTGCAATAGAGCCAACCCCGTGTGCAGTTGCAATAGCAGTTATTGTCTCTATTTTTCTTTCCTGTTGAAATCGTTCACAACAATAAATCGTCCGCCATCTCTTCCATTTTTAATACCTACATATTTTTCCGGGAAGGTGGTTCTTAACTTCTCAAGTGCAATTTTAATAAGCACGCCATCAAGTATTTTAGTTTGCCCTCTTCCTTGATTTTTTACACGCTCTATCACATTTTCAAGATAACTATCTATCATCTCTTCTTTGTTTTTCAAAAACTCAGCTATTTCAAGTCTGATATTAAGTCCATATTTTATATTTACCCAATTATAAATTAAATATGAAATTGCTTTATACCTATACCCCTCTTTTCCTATTAAAAGAGCAGCATCTTCGCCATCAAACTCAACCAAGAGAGTATCTTCATCAAAGACTGAAACTTCTATCTTTGATATATCGTAGCAACTATGTTCAAAGAGTCTGACAAGTCCATTTTTTACTTCACCTACAATAGTTGCTGGATTAGCCTTTTCTCTTGATAAAAATGGCTGTTTTTCTGTTTTAGTTTCTACATTTTTTTTATCTTTTTGCTCATCTTTGACTAAATTTTCTCTATTTGTATGTACATTTTTTCTATCAAAATTTCTCTCTTTTTGTCTATTTTTATCTTTTTTATTTTGATGATTTTCATATTTTGGCTCATTTGCTCTCTCATTTTTTGCTTTTGGGTGCGAATATCCTCTGCCGATTCTCTTTGCCTCAACAATCGCTATTTTTTTACCAAATCCCAAAAAACCACTACTTGGATATTGTATAACATTTAGCTCTAACTCTGTAACAGAACAAGAGAGTTCGCTTGCCGCTTTTGAATATGCCTCTTCTAATGTAAGTGCTTCAACTTTTATCATTGTTTTTCCTTTTTAGCCAACTCTGCCGCCTCTTTCTTTTTGTCAAAAATTCTATTTACATAGAGTTGTTGGAAAACTGAAAATAGATTATTTATAAACCAATAGAGTGTAAGTCCTGCTGGAAACCAAATAAAGAAAAATGTGAAAATAATAGGCAACATTCTCATAATTTTCTCTTGCATTGGATCTATAAAATTCGTTGGCGTAAGTCTTTGTTGTAGATACATCGTTAGACCCATTAAGATAGGTAAAACAAAATATGGGTCTTTTATAGCCAAATCTTCTATCCAAAGTATCCATGGGGCATTTTTAAGTTCGATAGCATTCAATAAAACTCTATATATTGCAAAGAAAATCGGAATTTGAATAAGTATCGGCAAACATCCACCCATTGGGTTTGCACCATGTTTTTTGTACAACTCCATCATCTTTACATTAAGTTTCTGCTTATCATCTTTGTATTGATTTTGTAACTCTTTTACCTTTGGAGCTAACTCTTTTAGCTTATTCATTGACACCATACCTTTGTATGTAAGTGGATATAGAACAAGTCTTATGAGTATTGTTAAAATTACAATCGCCCAACCCCAATTACCTATTTTATCGTGCAGAAAATAGAGCAAAGAGAATAGTGGTTTAGAGATAGCTGTAAAGAATCCATACTCAATTACTGGATCAAGCTCTTTGTTTACAGCATGAATATTCTCTCTAGATTTTGGACCAATGTACCCAGTGAGGCTCATTTCACTTTTGCCTCTTATGAATACATTTGGGTTGTTATCTTTAGAAGAAACTACTGTGCTAAAACCATTATCAAAATTTGCAAGAAGTGTTGTGTAATATCTATCTGAAGCTGCTGTAAATCTCGCATTTTCAAAAGTAAATGTTTTTTTAGCATCGCCATCTTCAATTTTTTCTATAGACTTATCAGGCTTTTGAATAATTGCACCATGAAATGTATATCCATCAGCTACTACATTTGGTCTGAATCCCGGAGTAATGAAATACTCAAGTGGCGAAGTAAGTTCAACATCAACATTGTATCCTGCATTTTGAGTAAAAGTTATCTTTTTTGTTACCACTGTAGATGAGAGTTCTTGAGTTAAAACTACAGTTTTGTTCTCATCTGCATCCAATCTTACCTCGCTTATATCTGACTTATAAGGTGTCATAAATGCTTCATTATTGGTAATAGTATCTGTAAAACGAATTTCAAGCGGCAAAAGATTAAAACTTGCATCTAAAAGCTGGATTCTCTCTCCATTTTCATCTTTAAAATTTTCACCATTGAGATAATATTTTGAGATTCTACCAAGTCTATCTATATGTAGTTCATACTGATCTGCAAAAACTTTAGCAATTATTTCACCACTTACTGCATTCTGCGAAGTTGTTGTTGAAACAACACTCGACTTTGTGTCATCTGAAGTTTGAACCAATGGTGCTGCTTGTTGATCTACGGTTTGATTTGTTGTATTGTTTGAAACTTCTTGTGGATTTTTAGGAGCCAAAAAATGACCATAAATAACAAAAAAAGCAAACGCTAAAACGATTGCGAGTAGTAGTCTCTGCTGAGTACCCATTTTATCTATCACGAATAATCCTTAACATAATTTAAAGCGATTTAACCACATATAAAGTTTTACAATCAAATGGTATAAACCAAAATACTATTTTTTTACAATAACAATATCTTTCCAAAGAGATAGGTTTTTTAAGTTTTGTCCTTCTTATTTTTGGGTAATCAATACCACCAACAAACAGCTTATTGCATCTTAAAATTCTTAAAATTGTCGCAAAAATTGCTAAAATCAACGAATTATTCTCAATTTGCCACTTTGCATATTCAGAGCATGTCGGATAATATCTGCAACTTCCAAAAGAGAAAAGAGTAAAAAACCTCTGATAAATTTTTAAATTCCATAAAAAAAATCTTTTTATCATAGTCTCAAATACAGCCCAATTTCTTAAATGACCATAAAATAGAGTTTTTCAGCTCTTCATAACTAACGCTATTTATGCTCTCTTTTGCTACAAAAATGTATGTTCCACCTATTAAAGTATCGCAAAATTCAACAAAAATCGCTCTAAGTCTTCTCTTTGCAAGATTTCTTTTTACAGAATTTCCAACTTTTTTACTTGCAATAAAACCACTCTTTTTTTCATCTGTTGCTTTGTAAAAGATCACGGCATATTTGCTATGCCATCTACTTGATTCTTTGAAAATTAAAGAAAATTCACTACTATCATTTAGTGAATTAAAACTTTTTAAACTGCCAATCTTCTTCTGCCTTTTGCACGTCTTGCATTAATAACTTTTCTGCCATTTTTGGTCTTCATTCTTACACGAAACCCATGAGTTCTCTTCTTTGGAGTTTTGTGCGGTTGATAGGTACGTTTCATATCTTTCCTTGTTTAAAATAATTTAGCCCGTGATTTTACTGCAATATTACTTAAGTAGCTATAAATAGTGTTAAATGTGTGTAAAATTTTCTCAAATATACCAAGCCTAACTCCCAAAAAATATTGGGAACTAAACTTTTGTAATGACTATCTTCTTATCTTTTGTGTCAATATTTATACTATCTCCGTCTTTTATCTCATCTTCAAGTATCATAATCGCAAGTTCATCTTCTACAAACTCGTAAAGTGCACGTTTAAGTGGTCTTGCACCATACACCACATCAAATCCAGCCTCTGCTATTAAGCCACTTGCCGCTTTTGTCAAAGTAGCTTTTATATTTTTATTTTCAAGTTTTTTCTCTATCTCTTTAAACATTATAGTTACAATTTCTCTAAGTCCATCTTCTGTTAAAGGATTGAAAATAATGACATCATCAAGCCTATTTAGAAACTCTGGCTTAAAGTGTAGTTTCAGTTCATTCATTACAGCATCTCTTCTTGTTTCGCCTTCAAACTCCATAATTTTAGAACTTGCAATATTTGATGTTAAAATGATAATTGTGTTTTTAAAATCAACCGTAACGCCTTTATTGTCAGTCAACCTACCATCATCAAGAACCTGAAGCAAAATATTAAAAACATCTGGATGTGCTTTTTCTATTTCATCAAAAAGTATAACACTGTATGGTTTTCTTCTTGCTGCTTCAGTTAATTGACCACCCTCCTCATATCCAACATATCCTGGAGGTGCACCAACTAAGCGACTTACTGAGTGTTTTTCCATATATTCGCTCATATCAAACCTTAAAAGTGCTTTTTCGCTATCAAATAAAAATTTTGCTAATGCTTTTGCACTTTGAGTTTTGCCAACTCCAGTTGGTCCTAAAAATAGAAAACTTCCAATTGGCTTGTTTTGCTCACTAAGACCAGCTTTATTTCTTTTTATTGCTCTACTTATCGCACGAATCGCTTCATCTTGCCCCACAACTTCAGCTTTTAAATACTCCTCTACATGCAAAATTTTATCTTTTTCAGATGTTAACATTTTACGAACTGGAATGCCAGTCCATTTGCTAACAATTGTCGCTATCATCTCTTCATCAACATGATTTTTAAGCAATGTTCCATTTTGCACCATTTTTGCCCAAGTATCATTTAACTCTTTCTCCTCATTTAATAGTGCTGGTATTTTTCCATATTCTATTTCAGCGGCTTTGTTAAAATCACTATTTCGTTTTGCGATTTCAGCATCTCTTTTTAATGTATCAACTTCTGTTTTTATAGATGAAATTTTTCCAAAAACCTCTTTTTCGTGATTAAATTGACCCTCTAAAGCTCTTCGTTTTTCTTCACTATCAGCAAGCTCTTTTTCTATCTCTTTTAGTCGCTTATCATTTTGCTTGCTCTCTTCCATTTTCAGAGCCTCTTTTTCTACATGCAAAGAGCTAATAACCCTTTTAATGCGACTAAGTTCAGCTGGTTCGCTCTCTATTTGCATTTTAAGCTCAGCTGCTGCTTCATCAATTAAATCAATTGCTTTATCTGGCAAAAATCTATCAGCTATATATCTATTTGACAGCTTCGCTGCTGAAACCAAAGCACTATCCATTATGGTTACATTATGGTGTGTTTCGAGCTTATCTTTAATACCTCTTAAAATTTGCAAAGCCTCATTGATTGTTGGCTCACTTACATCTATCGGTTGAAAACGTCTTTGAAGTGCAGTATCTTTTTCAAAATATTTTCTATACTCTTTTAATGTTGTCGCACCAACTGTATGAAGTTCGCCACGCGCTAATGCTGGTTTTAAAATATTTGCAGCGTCCATACTTCCCTCACTAGCTCCAGCTCCAACAATCGTATGAATTTCATCTATAAACAGAATAATATCACCCGCTTTTTTTACCTCTTCAATGACCGATTTTAACCTATCTTCAAATTCACCACGATATTTTGCACCTGCAATTAATGCACTCATATCAAGTGCAATCACTCTTCTATTTTGTAAAGATAGCGGAACTTCTTTATTGACAATTCTTTGTGCAAGTCCTTCAACAATAGCAGTTTTTCCAGTTCCCGGCTCACCTATTAGGATAGGATTGTTTTTTGTTTTTCTAATCAATATTTGCATCATTCTCGCAATCTCTTCATCACGACCAATTACTGGGGCAAGCAGATTTTCCACCGCTTTTTTAGTCAAATCAATGCCGTATTTATTAAGAGCTTCTAATGTATCATCAGAAGTTTGCGAATTTATATTTTTTCCGCCACGAAGCGATAAGATTGTCTTTTTAAACTCCAAAATATCTATATATTTTTTAAATAGAGTATTTATTTCATCATTTTCAAGAGATGACAATATCCAAGTATCAACTGCTAAAAAACTATCTCCAAGCTCATTCATCAAGCCCTCTGCTTTTTGTAACGAATCAACTAAATCTCTTGAGAGTTTTATGCTCTCTTTTGTGATATTTGAAGTTTTTGGATATTTATCAATCATACTTTTTATATCTAACTCAAAAGCTGTTTTATCAAAATTCATCTTATTAAAAACTTGATTTAAAATAGAGTTTGTATTTGTTGTTAATGCCCACACCATATGCAAAGGTTTTGCTTCGCTATTTTTTGCGTGTAGGGCTAACGATAAAGCACTTTGAAGAGCCTCGCTCATTTGATGAGTTAATTTTTCAAATATTGATTGCATATTGTTCTCCCAACTTCTTAAATTTATCAAATCAGCATTATACAACCTTTAGTCTATTATTGTCAAGAATATTAAATAATTTATATAAAGCTATGCATTTGATAATTTTAAATTATTCTCCGTTTTTAACTTAGATTTTATACTACTTAATCTATAATGGACAGTCAATTTAAATTCTTTTACCACCTAAGGACGAGCTACTTTTATGAACAAACTAAAATTTATGATAATCGGTTTTACTTTTATGCTTATTGGCAGTGGTGTTTTGCTTGGAAAAACAACAAAAAATGAAGCTGATACGAGCAAAAGCCGATTTGAATCATTAGCAAAACTCACAAAGATAATTAGTACAGTTGAGCAATACTATGTTGATGACCTAACTCTAAGTGAGCTTATTGATAAATCCATAGAGGGTCTTATATCAAATCTTGATGCACACTCTGGATATTTAGATGAAAAACAGTTTGGAAATTTAAAAGTTCAAACTGATGGCGAGTTTGGAGGATTGGGATTTACGCTTGGTTTGAAAGATGGGGCTATAACGATAGTTGCACCAATAGAAGATACTCCTGCTGATCGTGCTGGTGTGAAATCGGGCGACATTATCCTAAAAATTAATGAACTTTCAACTTTGGGTATGACTACTGATGAAGCAG
>JAIRQK010000086.1 GCA_031256525.1 Campylobacteraceae bacterium | reverse complement strand
TTTTTACTATACTTTTTATATCAGGACTCATTTTATTAATGTACTATAAGCCTGATGTAAAATTGGCGTTTGATAGTGTGAATTATACTATCATGCACGAAGTTACGTATGGTTGGCTTTGGAGACATATGCACGCAATTGCAGCATCACTTGCTTTTTTAATTATCTATATTCATATGTTTGTAGCTATCTATTATGGTTCTTACAAAAGAGGAAGAGAGATTATTTGGATAACGGGAATGTTTCTATTTATCGCATTTTCAGCAGAAGCGTTTAGTGGCTATATGTTGCCTTGGGGACAAATGAGCTACTGGGCGGCACAAGTTATAACAAACCTCTTTGGCGGAATCCCATTCATTGGTGATGATGTTGTTGTATGGGTTAGAGGAAACTACTATGTTTCAGATGCAACATTGACAAGATTTTTTATGCTTCATGTTGTTCTTCTTCCAATAGTTATCATAGCTTTAATTGCTATTCACTTCTACGCTTTAAGGATTCCTCATGTAAATAATGAAACTGGTGAGGATATTAATTTTGAAAAAGAGTCTGAAAAATTTATGAACGGCAACAAAAAAGAGTCAAAAGTTATACCTTTTTGGCCAGTATTTTTATCTAAAGATTTCTTTGTTATTAGCGTATTTATGATACTTTTTTCATATCTTGTCTGTTTTCATTTTAATTTTGCGATGGACCCTATTAACTTTGACCAAGCTGACAACCTTAAAACACCAGCTCATATCTATCCAGAGTGGTACTTTTTGTGGAGTTATGAGGTATTAAGAGGATTTTTCTTTGATGTATTTGGACTAAAAGCTATGGATATAGGCTTAATTGCATTTGGTCTTGCTCAGGTCGCATTTTTCTTGCTACCTTTCTTAGATAGAGACCCAAGCGTTAAACCAGCTTCAAAAAGACCACTATTTAGAGTTTGGTTTTGGACTTTAGTAGTTACTATGATAATTTTAAGCGTCTATGGAAAACTTCCAGCAGATGGAGCTGCGGTATTATTTGGAAACAATTGGGTAGGATTTTTTGCATCTACCACATTTTTATTGTTATTTATTTTACTGCCAATTATCACAAAAATGGACTCAAAAAATGGAGGTAAAAAATGAAAGAGTTAAAAATATTAGGACTTGTTGCTGCTTTTACCCTGATTTTATATATAGGAGTTGAGCCATTTGCTCATAAGTTTTTACACCCTCATGTTGCACCAGCCAATTTTAATATACAACAAGGTGATGAGGAGCTTGCTAATGAACGTATAGCAACAGCTAAAAAAGGTGTTGAAGAAGCAGAAAAAAAACAAATTGAAGATGCTTTAGTAGCAGCTAAAAAAGAACTTGAAAAAGAAGAGAGCGAACTTGCTTCTTATAATGAACTTTGGGAGAGAGCAAATACAATTTCTGCTTTAACTGGAAATGCCCAAAAAGGGGAAGAGCTTTTTGTTATGGCTTGTACATCTTGTCATGGATTAAAAACTCAAGGTTTTGATGCTCCATTTGATGATGAACTCTCATCAGAAGCTTATGGTGTTGTAGTGCCTGATCTTAGCTCTGCTGGAGCTATATATGATGAGAAATTTTTAATTGCTTTGATAGAAAATCCATCTTTAGCTTTAAAACTATCTCACAAATTTAACGATGACAATCCTTTTCCTATGACTCCATTTTATGGCATAGAAGATGATATTGAGCAAGAAGTTGCCGATATAGTTGCATATTTAAAATCAATAGCACCAAGCGAAATAAGCGGAAAAGAAATTTTTAGTGATGCGTGTTTAAGATGTCATGATATGAAATATGACAAACTTTTAAGTCCGGGCGATAAAGCTCATCTTACAAGTTATATGGGAATGACTCCACCTGATCTGTCTATGATGATTCGTTCGCGTAGTGCATATTATTTAAATACATTTATAAACGACCCACAAAAAAATCTTCCGGGAACATCAATGCCGCGTGTTGGATTGACTGAAAATGCACAAGAACAAGTTATACAATATATGGAAGAGGTCGGAGACAGCAAAAAGTCAGAGAGAACAACAGTGGGAATTGTTTTGATACTTTTCTTTACAGCTATGTCTGTGGTTGCGTATTTCTGGAAAAAAGAAGTTTGGAAAGACCTACATTAACAACCAAAATTCAAACAAATAAAACTCTTTATGTGTGAAGTTTTTCTTCACACATAAAGCCCTCTTAATCTTCGTTATCCTTTAATGTTTTCTTAATATAATCATATTTTTAAGTATTGCAATAAACAATGCGAGGTTGACTCTACAAACATAGTAGCTTTTATGTTAGATATGTTTTAGTTTTAAAAACAAATCAACAAGGATAGTAAAATGGCTTATGTAAATGAAGAGATATCTAAAGAGGATTATGAGAAGTATAATCTTGCGGAGATAGATAAAAGATTGAGGTATGGAAATCCAAGTGATTGTTGGGCAATAGAGAGAGATTTGGCTTAGATTATATCATAGAGCAATCGATAGAGATAACTACGGGGAGAGGAGATAAGTACAACTTGGGATTTTTATAGAAAAGGGTACTTAATATCCATTGAAACTAAAGGGATAAAAGGCGTGCATGATAAAGAAAAAAAATATGCATATACACACAGGAAAATCCTTAAACTCGAAATCCCAAAAGAGATTGAAAACCAAAAAGAGCAAATACTTAAAGATTTAAAAGAGGCATTTGAGGGGTCTCGTGGTAGTCCATTTGTTGGATTTCATTATAAAGATAAATATGAAACATGGACATATAAAATAGACTTAGAATACAATGGAGAGATAATATGAAGACATTTGATGAAGCAAAAACTACAACATCAGTTATAATTTTATCGTTTTGGGCATAAAGCAGCCAAATCAATTAATTTAGTTCTTCCTTTAAATCTATATCCTCCAAAAATAGATAGCTTCTTATATGCAAAGGTATTTTTAAAACTCTGCATTTTTCCCTAAACTCTTTTGTCATAACTATATCTTTAAAGTACGGAGCTACAAATATAAATTTTTCATTTTTTCCAACTGCAACTTTTCCGCTTATGACAACATTGTCATTTTTTTCTATCTCTTCTCTTTGGGCTTTTGAAAGAACGATTTTGAAAAATTTCAGAATTTTTGCGACAAGCCTTATCTCATCTGTCATATCTCTTTCAAATATGTAAAGCTCTTTTATCTTTTTATAACTATTTTTTACAAGTATCTCTTTGTCTTTTTCCAACGCTTCAAAACTTCTTCTTATGCCATCTTTATATTTGCCTAAAAGTGGCTCTGAAAAAGACTCACGAAAATAGTTTCTCTCATATTTTTTGTCAAAATTGCTCTCATCGATAAAATATTTCTCATTTTTACATTTTAGATATTCGAGCAACTCCTCTTTTGTGTAGTCTATCAGCGGACGGATAATTTGGTAACTTTTGTATATTTCCCTCAAAGAAAATCCACTAAGCTCAACCGCTCCAGCACCTCTTACAAACATCATAAAGAACCACTCCAATTTATCCCCTAAATGATGGGCAGTCAAAAGCGTATCATAACTATTTTCTTCGATAATTTCAGTAAAAAAACTGTATCTCTCATCTCTTGCGTTTTTTTCAAAATTGGAACTTTTAAGTTTTACACTTTTTAAAAAAACTCTTTTTTTATATATTTTGGCAAGTTCTTTGGCATAAGCAACCTCATCTTTTGAGGCTTCTCTCACACCATAATCAACAATAGCTATATCAAACTCAATATCTTTTTCGACCAACATAAAAAAAAGAGCTGAGCTATCAACTCCTCCGGAAAATGCTAAAAGATTTTTAGTTTTTTTTAAATCTTCCCAAATGTTAGATTTTTCTTGTAACTGTGGCAATGAGCTTATCTCCAACACACTCTGTGATTTTTGCTTCTACAATATCACCTATTTGTAAATTTTCAATTTCTGATTCGTTTATCAAAACTTCACCATCGATTTCAGGAGCCCATATAAGTTTTCTCGCCCCTAAAAAAAGTTCGTGTTCACTATTTTCGCCTTCAATAAAGAGTTTTACCGTCTTTCCTACACTCTCTTTAAGCATCTCATTTGTGTTTTTCTCTATAACTTTTTCTAACTTTTTAAGTCTTTGGTTGATTATCTTTGTAGAGATTTTATTTTGACTCTCATAAGCAACTGTTCCCTCTTCGTCTGAATATGCAAAAACATTAACTCTATCAAACTTAAACTCTTGCAAAAATGAGAGCATATACAAAAACTCCTCTTCACTCTCATCTGGGTGTCCAACTATAAAGCTTGTTCTTACGAATGAATTTGGGGCTTTTCTCATCAAGTCTAACTGCTCTTTTATCCTCTTTTCTCCAGCTCCTCTTCTCATTTTTTTGAGCATAGAGTCGCTTATATGTTGTATTGGTATATCAAAATAGTTATGAAAAACTTGCGAATTTACAATCTTTTCAATCAAAGCATTTGATGTCGTTGTCGGATATAGATAAAGTATCCTCGCACTTTTTATCATATTAATCTTCTCTATCTCATCAATCAATAGACACAATCCATCATCGCTATTTTTATCCCTCAAATATGAACTGCTATCTTGAGATATAAAACTAAAGTCCTTTACACCTTTATCTATCAGTTTTTTTACCTCATTTACAACGCTTTTGATTTCGCGTGATTTTAGTTTTCCTTTAAAGTTTGGGATAGCACAAAAACTACACTGTTGATTGCAACCTTCTGAAAGTTTAATGTATGCGTGAGCAATAATGCCAGTTATTACCCTATCTTCCGCATCAATAAGATATGTAGAGTTTGAAAATTGACTTTTTCTATTTTCAATAAGCATATCTATATGGTCATAATCCCCCACTCCAGTAAATATATCAACCTCTGGAAGCTCTTTTATCAACTCCTCTTTGTATCTTTGAGTAAGACACCCACTTACAACCAAAAGCGAATCTTTTTTTCTCACACTATGCAAAGAGAAAATAGTCTGCAAACTCTCCTCTTTTGCTGCTCCTATAAAACCGCAAGTATTTACTATCAAAACATCAGCGATTTCAGCCCTATCAGTCATCTCATAATCACGAAGTCGCCCAAGCATTACCTCGCTATCAACTAAATTTTTATTGCATCCAAGCGATACTAAATGTAATTTTTTTCTTATATCCATAAATTATCTATCAACCTCACATTATCTACATATGCAGCAATTAGCAAAAGTGTCTCTTTTATACTAATATGTTCAACAAATTTAAAATCTCTACTCAAAACAGTTACATAATCAACCTCAACTTCCTTTAACGCCTCTCTCATAATTTTCTCTATTTTAACAACTTCCCTTTCACCTTTCATAATAGCTTGTGAACCGTTTTTAAGTGCTACACTAAGAGAGAGTGCTTTTGCTCTTTGTTTACTATCTAAATAGATATTTCTCGAACTAAGTGCCAGCCCATCGGCATCTCTTATGATATCGCAAGGAACTATATTTATTGGCAAAAAGTAAGTATCTACCATATTTTGAACTAAAAAGAGCTGTTGAGCATCTTTTTTGCCAAAATATGCATTATGCGGTTTTACTATATGAAACAACTTCATCAAAACACTTAATACTCCATCAAAATGACCCGGACGCTTTTTCCCTTCAAGTATATAAGCTATATCTCTTGGAGCGATAACTTTTGGCTCTTGCAAACTATACATCTCATTTACATCTGGTGCAAAAACAACATCAACACCAGCAAGAGTCGCTATTTTTATATCAGCTTCCTCTTTTCTTGGATAAGAGTTAAAATCCTCATTTGGCAAAAATTGTGTTGGATTTACAAAAATCGAAAGAATAACTATATCATTTTGTATTCTTGCTTGTTTTATTAAAGAGAGATGTCCATTATGCAATGCCCCCATAGTAGGAACAAAACCAACTTTCGAAGTAACACTTTTTCTATAACTTATAAGCTCTTCTATACTTTTTACTATTTTCATTTTAAGCACTTTTGAGTAAAATAATTAAATAACTTTAAAAAACAGTATTATATCAAAAAATGGAGCTATTTTGGATAATTATGAATATACCGAATTACTAAAAAAATTGACCACCAAAACGGACAATATCGCAAAAATTATTAAGATTAACGATATTAGCGTAAGACTAAAAGAGATAGAAGGGATTGAGCAAGACCCGAAATTTTGGGAAGATGTGAAAAATGCTGGAACTATCCAAAAAGAGAAAACCAAACTAAGCACTATGTATAAAAAATACAAAATTGCAAAAAGTGCAGTTGATGACGCAAAAGAACTTTATGAAATTGCCTCAGATGAAAAAGATGAGGAGACCATAAGCTCTCTTACTGAAGATGCGAAAAATTTGGAAAAACATATCACAAGTTTGGAAGTTGCTATGATGTTAAGTGAAGAGCATGATAGCTTAAATGCGATTGTCAGTATTCACCCCGGAGCTGGAGGAACGGAGTCGCAAGACTGGGCAAGTATGATATATAGAATGTATCTCAGGTGGTGCGAAAGAATGGGCTTCAAAGTTGAAACTCTTGATTTTCAAGAGGGCGATGAGGCTGGACTTAAAGATGTAAGTTTTATTGTAAGAGGTGAAAATGCTTTTGGATATATGAAAGTTGAAAATGGTATTCATAGACTTGTTAGAATAAGCCCTTTTGATGCAAATGCAAAGAGACACACCTCTTTTTGTTCGATTATGGTGAGTCCAGAAATTGATGATGATATAGATATTGTCATTGAAGATAAAGATATAAGGATAGACACCTACCGTGCAAGTGGAGCTGGTGGGCAACATGTAAACAAAACAGAGAGCGCCATTAGGATAACTCACACGCCAACAGGGATAGTTGTTCAGTGTCAAAATGATAGAAGTCAGCACAAAAATAAAGCCAATGCACTAAAAATGTTAAAGTCAAGACTCTATGAACTTGAGCTTATGAACAAAGAGGCAGAAATAGCAGGTACTCCAAAAAGTGAGATTGGTTGGGGACATCAAATAAGAAGCTATGTTTTAGCCCCTTATCAACAAGTAAAAGACCTAAGGAGCAATATCGCATATTCGCAAACTGACGCTATATTAGATGGTGATATTACAAAAATAATCGAAGATGTTCTTATTTCGATACAATCTAAAAAATAGAACATATAAAACTACCTATTTGTTATAAATTTGCAATAAATAGTGTAGAATTTTGAAATAATATTCTTTTTAAGGAGAGAAAATATGGAATTCAGTGATGAGGCTTTTTTAACGCAACTTGAGTATCACCCAAGCGATACACTCTTAAA
>JAIRQK010000081.1 GCA_031256525.1 Campylobacteraceae bacterium | reverse complement strand
GATTGATATTCTATCAGCATTAACACCTTGAGCTACAAGAGCATCTTTAACAGCTTTTGCTCTTTTAAGACCAAGTGCATAGTTATATTCGTCTGTTCCAAATTCGTCGCAGTTTCCTTCAACTTTAATCGCTATCTCTTGAACTTCTTGAGCATTAAACAGTCTTGCATTTTGTGCAATAACATTTTGCATATCTGGAGTAATATCAAATTTATCATAACCAAAATAAACTTTATTCGAATTTTGTTCTAAATAAGCAATTAATCTAGCAAGATTACCCGCTAAATCGTTATTCTCACTTCTAACTTGTTCTTTGTCAATTCCGCCTATGCCAGAAACCTTAGAATCAACATCATAAGTACCACTACCGCTTTTCCCAGCAGTTGAACCAGTCATATCAACTGTAGGAGTTTTTTGTGGACAACCAGTAAATAGGAAAACAGCAGCTAAACAGCTAGCAAGTAAAAACTTTTTCATCTCTTAACTTCCTTGTAAAAAATTTAATTCGTGTATTCTATCATAATTTTACTAATTTTTACCAATCAATTGACTGAATTTTGCCTTTATTTAGTGGAAAATGGAAACTTTTGTTTGCACCAAGCCTAATAATCCCAAGTCCACTCTCTTTTTCAAACTCTTTTATAAAAACAATACTTTCCCCATCATCTGAAAATCTCGGAAATAAATTCTTTCCAGTTGCAGTTAATTGTCTAATATAATCAGTTTTTGTTGAAATCAGAAAAAGGTTAAAAGTTTGTGGTCCAAATTCGCTTGATTTGTCTCTACTTGTATATACGATATAGTTTTTATGTGCAGATGCAGCGGCATTATTTCTACCATGATGTACCATTTGCTCTACAGAGCTACCTTTGATTTTCTTGTAAAAGATATTTGGATAACCAAGTCTTTCTGATACAAAAACAATTCCAGACTCATCATCTACGAAACTTCCACTCGTATCAACTCCGCCATATTTTGTTACATTGATAAGCTCTTTGGTCAATAAGTTATACATATAAACATCAGATTGGTCATCTGGTGCCATTGTTACAAGTATCTTGTTTCCATCGCTACTAACATCTGAAACAATAGCCATTCCGCTACTATCTATAATTTTTTCTCTTACACCAGTTGTAAGATTAACTCTATATACGGTTGGTTTTGCCAAATTATAAGATGTATAAAAAAACGAGTCTTGATTTTTATCTGCCCATTTTGGGAAAATATTTAGACCACCTCTAACTAATACTTGCTGAAATGTCAAAGAGTAATCGGCCAAAACAATTTCACTCTCTTTAGGAGATACATATCTTGCAAAAATGATATATTTATCCATCCAATCTATATTGCCCGCACCAATAGAGTCTGCCAAGTCCATAGTGATACTATGAGCTAAAAGTGGATATCTTGACTTTATAGCAATTTTATATCCCTTACTACCTATTAAGGAGTTCTTTTTTGGATTTATAATTTTAACTGTCGCGATGATCGGACCTGATGAGTCGCTTTCATAAGATAGTTGATATCTAAGTATCAAATCAGCTTCTGGATTGTTTATATGATCACTTTTGTATGGGTGGTCAAATGCAACTTGTGTATGCGTTTCTATAGTTTCAAAATAGGTTGTAACTTTCAAATCAGCCAACAATATACTAAAAAACTTATTTTTTATGCTACTATCCGTAAAACTCGAATCCGTAGAGTCTTGTATCTGAACAACTGGCATTTTTTTTGATGTTTTTGAGATTGTTATAGTTGCATCTGCAAATAGAAACGACACAGCACATATAAACAATAATAAAATTTTTTTCATAAATCAATCCTTAATATTAAATTTTCTAGTATCTTTATATTCCTGACCATTTGGATTTGGTGGAAACTTTCTTTTTTTTAACTCTTCAAGACAATCTTTAAACTTTTGATTAAAATCATCATCTTTGGATAATTTTACTATATTATAACTAAAATTACCAAACTTGCTTATAGTAATTTTAGCAGAAGCTTCAGGTCCTGGTTGCTGGTAATCACTATATAATTCCCACGTCTCTCTTAAGATATCATCAATTCTTCCCAAATACTCATCATATTTTCCAGTATGAGAAGAAGTGTTGCTTTGTGGTTTACTTATTATGTTCATATTATTAACTAAAGATGATAAGTCGTTGTTGTCAGTTTTTTGCCCTTCGCCTTTTAGTCTACTTGGAGGAGTACTATCACTTTTTGGCATCTCTTTGGTTGGCATTTTTGATGTATCTATATTTTTAAAAAGAGTTGCTATATCGGGAGTTGTAGCAGTTGGTTTGTTTGTCGTTGAGCCTTGTGATGCTTTGTCATTACTGCTCTCTGGAGCTTGTCTTGACTCTACTACTACAATATCTAAAAAACTATCTTTGTGTGCAGTAAATTTTAAAGATTCCATATTCGATGACATAAATGAGTATGATAAAAACAGCAAAAACGACAGATAGATAGATAGAGAAATTCCAAAACCAACAAAATAAAACTTGTTAAATTCGAGCATAAACTATCCACTTGTCTCTAATGCAATTTTTAAAAAACCAGCTTCTTTCAAAGATTTTAAAACAAACATCACATCATTGTAGAAAAGTTCTTTATCGGCTTTAATATGAATTGCAGTATCTTTGTTATGACTATTTGATAAAAGCACCATATTATCAGGAAGTTCTTTTAGTGAAAATTTGTTTTTTTTGTTGTTGCTTATTATATGTACATCTCTTTGTTTGTCAATCTGTATCTCTAAATAGGGGATTTCAGTTATTTGTGTTGTTTTTGAACCACTTGGCAAGTTTATACCCTCTTCATAGACAAGTATCGGTGTAGTTACCATCAAGATAGCCAATAAAACAAGCATAACATCAACAAGTGGCGTGATGTTCAGTTCTGGGTTCTCGTTCCAATCAAACATTGCTCTTCTGCTTATTTTGCTCAAATTCATATGATGAAATCAACTCAACTTGTCTTTGTATAAGAGACATGATAGAAAAAGCATCTTTTTTCAAGATGATATAAAAAGTATATGCAGGAATCGCCACAAATATTCCAGCCGCAGTAGCAATCAACGCCTCGCTAATAGCTGGAGCAATGACATTTAGAGATGCACTTGAACTTTGTCCAAGTTTTTCAAATGTTTCAAGAATTGAAACTACTGTTCCAAAAAGACCAATAAAAGGCGAAGTGGAGGCGATTACTGAGAGCCATGAAAGTCCTGATGTCGCATTGCTTTCTGCTATATTTTTGCAAACATTCAGTTTTGAAACTGATACGGTTCCTGATGAACATTTGCTTAAAATTGAATTCTGTTTTGGTCTTTTTGACCCCAAAAG
Source organism: Campylobacteraceae bacterium (assembly GCA_031256525.1). Lineage (GTDB taxonomy): Bacteria > Campylobacterota > Campylobacteria > Campylobacterales > Campylobacteraceae > JAIRQK01. The sequence continues at coordinate 4,374 of JAIRQK010000081.1, read as the reverse complement.
CATTGACTCTATCGACTGCTTCTCTCTTCTTTTCCAAGATGAAAGATAGAGTTTTTTCCCAATAAAAATTGTAAAAGTAACAATAAAATATATAGATAGCCAACCCAAAACAAAGAATGTTACAGGGTGGCTACCACTTAAATAAGATGTTATGCTACTCATATGATTAGTGAGATTTTCTAAACATTGAGTCAACTTTTGCTATTGCAATATTAACATCGCCGCTCATACTTTCAATTAATTTTTTTGCACTTTCTAACGAAGTGGCTATTTCGCTTTCGCTTTCACCACATATCGCAACGGCTCCATTTGCTAAAACTGTTGTCTTCTCTTCTTCTACTTTTACAAAGCCCCAATCTATAGCAACCATCTCTTTTTTGTTACTTGAGAGATCAATCTCAATAACACCCGGGTTTAGTCCTGTTAATAAAGAAACGTGTCTTGGTAATACACCAAACTCGCCCTCGGTACCCGGAAAAGTAGCTGATTTCACATCGCCAGAGAAGATTAAACCCTCTGGCGTAACAATTTCTAATTTTAATAATTCCATACTTTTTATCCTTAAAGCCTAAAAAAAGTATTAAGCTCTTAGTTTTTCAGCTTTTGCAATAGCTTCTTCTATACTTCCTACCATGTAAAATGCATTTTCTGGTAAATTATCATATTTCCCTTCGATAATGCCCTTAAATCCCGCAATTGATTCCTCTAAAGTTACATATTTTCCCGGACTTCCTGTAAAAACTTCTGCAACGAAAAATGGTTGAGATAAAAATTTCTCTATTTTTCTTGCTCTTTCAACTGTCAATTTATCCTCTTCACTAAGCTCATCCATACCAAGAATAGCAATAATATCTTGAAGATCTTTATATTTTTGAAGTACAGCCTGAACTCCTCTAGCTACAGAGTAATGATTTTCACCTAAAATTTGCGGGTCAAGCATTCTTGAAGTAGAATCAAGTGGATCAACAGCAGGATAGATACCTTTTTCTGCAATTGCTCTATTTAAAACAGTAGTTGCATCTAAGTGTGCAAAAACTGTCGCTGGAGCAGGGTCAGTTAAGTCATCAGCAGGAACGTAAACAGCTTGAACAGATGTTATTGAGCCTTTTTTGGTTGATGTAATTCTCTCTTGAAGTCTACCCATTTCGCTTGCTAATGTAGGTTGATAACCAACCGCTGAAGGGATACGACCAAGAAGTGCGGACATCTCTGAACCAGATTGTGAAAATCTAAAAATATTATCAATAAACATCAAAACATCAAGCCCAAGCTCATCTCTGAAATATTCAGCTATTGTAAGGCCAGTTAGTGCAACCCTATTTCTTGCTCCTGGTGGCTCATTCATCTGCCCATAGCATAGTGCAACTTTGTCTAAAACATTTGACTCTTTCATCTCGTTATATAGGTCATTTCCTTCACGAGTTCTCTCTCCAACACCAGCAAATACAGAATAACCGCTGTGTTTAAATGCCACATTGTGGATAAGCTCCATAATGATAACTGTTTTACCAACTCCAGCACCACCAAAAAGACCAACTTTACCACCCTTTGCATAAGGCGCTAAAAGATCTACAACCTTAATTCCGGTTTCAAAAATTTCGGATTTTGTGCTTTGCTCTTCAAATGCTGGTGGATCTCTATAAATTGACCATCTTGTTTCAGCTTCAATTTCGCCTGCATCATCAACAGCATCACCGATAACATTTAAAATACGACCTAAAACTTTTTCACCAACAGGAACTTGTATAGGATTTCCTGTAGCAGTAACTTCAAGTCCTCTTGTTAGACCATCTGTCATATCCATAGCAATTGTTCTAACTCTACCATCGCCTAAATGTGCGGCAACTTCAAGAACAAGTTTTTTTGCACTTCCTTCAACTTCGAAATTTGCCAAAATCGCTTCATTAATCTTAGGTAGTGTATCTTTAAAATCAACATCTACAACAGGACCTAAAATTTGACTAATTGTTCCTTTCATACTAAACTATTCTCCTTATTCTTTTTTACTTCATTGATTCCATACCACTAATTATTTCAATTAATTCGGTGGTAATTGACTCTTGTCTTGCTTTATTGTAAGAAATTGTTAGTTTACTTACTCTCTCTTTAGCATTATTCGTTGCATTATCCATAGCCTGCATTCTCGCACTGTGTTCAGCTGCAAGCGAATCAATAAGTGCATAATACATATTATACTCAAGATATTTTTTCATTAACTCTTCTAAGATTTTATTGTTATCTTCTGGCTCTGTCTCTAAAAGTGACAGTACTTCCGTACTCTCTTTAATAGGTGGCTCAACTGGCAAAACATCAACAACTTTCAGCTCCTGGGATATCATATTTAAATAACCATTATGAACTAAAACTATTTTATCAGTTAAATTCCCCATAAAATCACTTACAGAATCATCGATAATATCTTTCGCTTTGCTATAAGTTGGAGCTGACGATACACCAACATATTTTTTCAAAATATCAACTCCTTGAAACGAAAAGTAATCAACGCCTTTTCTACCTACTGCTCTTAGTCTAACTTTTATTTTTTTTGACTTATACTCTTCTAATAGATTTTTTACCATTTTAATTGTTTGGATATTAAATCCGCCACATAGACCTTTGTCGGCTGTAACAAATATAATATCTACAACTTTTGGCTCAATTTTTGTATTGATAAATCTACTTTCTGCTCCATCGCTAGCTAAAAACTGAGGTAATCTTAAAGATATTTCAGAGAGTAATTCATTGATTTTGTCTGCATATATTCTTGATTGTTTTGCAGCCTTTTCAGCTTTTCTGAGTTTTGAACTAGACACAAGTTTCATAGCACGCGTAGTTTTCTGCGTATTTTTAACACTTTTTATCTTTCTTTTTATCTCTTTAAGGTTTGACATTTTACGCCCTATTTAACTACAAAAGTTGCTTTAAAATCATTTAAAGCCTTGTTAAGAGTGTTTTCAATATCGCTATCTAGAGCTTTTTTTGTTCTAATTTGGTCTAACAAGTCAGAATATTTTGCTTCTAAAAATGGATAAAGGTCAGCTTCAAATTTACCGATATCAGAGACTGGTATATTATCTAAAAAGCCTTTTGCTCCAGCATATATTGTAACCACTTGGTTTTCGATTGGAAGCGGAGAATAAGGAGGCTGTTTCAAAATCTCAACCATTCTTTGACCGCGTTCAAGTTGTCTTCTACTTGCTTCATCAAGGTCACTTGCAAATTGTGCAAATGCTTGAAGTTCACGATATTGTGCAAGGTCAAGTCTCAATGTTCCAGCTACTTGTTTAGTTGCTTTAATCTGTGCAGCACCACCAACACGAGAAACCGATAAACCAACATTGATTGCTGGTCTAATACCTGAGTTAAATAAGTCAGTCTCTAAGAAAATTTGACCATCTGTAATGGAAATAACATTTGTTGGGATATAAGCAGAAACATCGCCTGCTTGAGTTTCAATAATAGGAAGTGCAGTAAGAGAACCAGCACCTAATTCATTGTTAACTTTCGCTGCACGCTCCAATAGTCTTGAGTGTAGATAAAAAACATCTCCAGGATATGCTTCACGACCAGGAGGACGACGTAAAATTAGTGACATTTCACGATAAGCAACAGCATGTTTAGTTAAATCATCGTAAACAATCAATGCGTGTCTTGAGTTATCTCTAAAGTACTCACCCATAGTAACACCAGCATATGGAGCAAGGTATTGCAAAGCAGCAGAATCACTAGCACCTGCGTTTACGATAATTGTATAATCCATAGCCCCATGCTCTTCTAATCTCTTGACAACTTGTGCTACTGTTGATTGTTTTTGTCCAACCGCAACATATATACATACTACATCTTTACCTTTTTGGTTGATGATTGTATCTATTGCAACAGTTGTTTTACCAGTTTGTCTATCTCCAATGATAAGCTCTCTTTGTCCACGGCCGATAGGAACAAGTGCATCAATTGCTTTAAGACCAGTTTGGAGTGGCTCATGAACAGATTTTCTAGCCATAATTCCAGGAGCTTTCTCTTCAACAAATTTTGTTTCGTTAGTGTCAACTGGTCCTTTAGCATCTATTGGTTCGCCAAGCGAATTTACAACACGACCAATCAATCCATCACCAACAGGAACTCGAAGTAATCTTCCAAGTCTTTTTACAGACTGCCCCTCATATATTCCTTCACCTTTGCCCAAAACAACAACACCAACGCTTGATTCTTCAAGGTTGAGAGTTAAGCCTTTTTCGCCATTTTCGAACTCTACCATTTCGCCTGACATAATATTGTTAAGTCCATATATATTAACAACGCCATCAGATACAGATAGAACTTTTCCTGTCTCTTCAATATCTACATTTAAAGTAAAATTTTCAATTCTCTCTT
>JAIRQK010000055.1 GCA_031256525.1 Campylobacteraceae bacterium | reverse complement strand
AAAAATAAAAATGAATTAGAAAAGAGAATTGAAGAAAAAGCAGATAAAGGAATAGATAATAAAAAAAAAAAAAAAAATGAGATAGCATTTTTCTTTGCAACAAAAGAGATAGTATAGTTTGCAAATAGCCTTTAAAAAAGTTAATAAAGAGGGCATAGAGTTCTCTTTAAACACAGAAGAACTAAATTTTTTTGGAAAACTGTATACAAAGTCAAACGGTTTAGTATCTTGCAAAGCTAAAATTGAAGGTGAAACCTCGCATATTTGCGATAGGTGTGGTGATGATTTGGTTTTAAAAATAGATGAAGATATCGATATTTTTATATCAAATGGCGTTTATGAAAACAACGAAAAAGATGAAATTGATGTTGTTGAATTTTATGATGAGATAATTTATTTAGATGAAATTTTAAATAGTGAAGTTGAGGCTTTGAGAAGCGATTATCACTATTGTAATAAATGTATAAACTTTAAGGAGTAAAAAATGGCAGTGCCAAAGAGAAGAGTTAGCAAAACAAGAAGTGCTAAGAGAAGAACGCATTACAAAGTTGTGCTTGCTATGCCAGTTAAAGATAAAGACGGAAGCTGGAAAATGCCACATCGTGTTAATAAAACAACTGGCGAATATTGATAAATAAAATGTTAAAAGTTGCTATTGATGTAATGGGCGGTGATAATGGTATGACACCCATTATCGAAGGAGCAGTACATGCACTAAACGAGCGTGAATTTCACGCTATTTTAGTTGGCGAGACTGAAAAAATAAAACCTTATATTCCAAGCAATTTATCAGATCGTGTCTCTTATGTTGAGGCGTGTGATGTATTTGATATGGAAGAGTCTGCTACTGATGTCCTAAAAAGAAAAGATTCGTCAATATATAAAGCGATTGATTTGGTTCGTGAAAAACAAGCTGATGCTATTGTTTCAGCTGGACATAGTGGTGCTACTATGAGTCTTTCAACCCTTAGGATAGGAAGATTGAAAGGTGTGCTAAGACCAGCAATTGCAACGCTTATGCCAACAACAAAGAACGGAGTTTACACATTAGTTTTAGATGTTGGAGCAAATGTTGATTGTAAGCCTGAACACCTTTTTCAGTTTGCTATCATGGGAGAGGCTTATGTGAGAAATGTTATGGGCGTTAAAAGACCAAAAGTTGGACTTTTATCAAATGGAGAAGAGCCAGGCAAAGGAAACGAAGCTACAAAAGAGGCACATGAGCTTTTAACAAAAATCGATGCGTTTATTGGAAATGTTGAAGGAAATAATATCTTTGATGGTTCGGTAAATGTTGTTGTCTGCGATGGTTTTGTTGGCAATATTATGTTAAAAGCAAGCGAAGGTATAGCCGAGTCAATTACACACATTATAAAAGAGAATGTAAAACGCTCCCCAATAGCGATTGCTGGTGCGGCGTTGATGAAAAAAGTATTTAGAATCTTGAAAAAACAGATTGATTATGCTGAATACGGTGGGGCACCACTTATTGGCATAAATGGATGTTCAATTGTAAGCCATGGCAAAAGCAACTCAAAAGCGATTAAAAATGCCATTTTTCAAGCTCTGAAATTTGCGAGTTCAAATATAAATCAAAATATAGAAGAGGAAATTGGGCGTTTTGCAAAATGATAAAATATATGCTAGCCTAAAATCTATCGGAGCTTACGCTCCTTTGAAAGTTTTGAACAATTTTGATTTAGAACAGATGGTTGAAACTACTGATGAGTGGATACAAAAAAGAACAGGAATTCAAGAGAGGCGAATAGCTAACGAAGATGAGCTAACAAGCGATCTTGGCGTGAAAGCCTCACTTTTGGCTATAGAAAGAGCAGGGATTGATGCGAAAGAGATAGATGCAGTTATCTGTGCTACTCTAACGCCCGATTATCTTTGTATGCCAGCAACTGCGTGTATTATAGCTTCAAAACTTGGCATAAAAGATGTGATGGCGTTTGATGTAAGTGCTGCTTGTAGTGGGTTTATATATGTTATGTATATAGCAAAATCATTAATTGAGTCCGGACTTCATAAAAATATTTTAATTGTTGGGGCTGAAAAGTTAAGCGGAGTTGTTGATTATAACGATAGAGGTACTTGTATACTTTTTGGAGATGGTGGTGGAGCTGCTATAATCAGTGCAACTACAGAAAAAAAAGAGGCGATTTTAGACATACAAATAAGTGCTGATGGCGACTATGCTCATCTTCTTATGACACCGCGTTCTCGCGTTACCCACTCAAATGATGAAAAAACATTAGAGTATCTGCAAATGGCTGGAAATGAAGTGTTCAAAATCGCAGTTAAAACTCTAACAAATGATGTTATTGAGATTTTGGAAAAAAATGGCATTCAATCTTCTCAAATTGACCATTTTATACCACATCAAGCAAATTATAGGATTATCGAAGCAGTAAGAGAAAAGCTCAATTTCCCAGTTGAAAAAACAGTTTTAACAGTTCAAAAATATGGCAACACATCAGCAGCTTCTATACCAATGGCAATGAATGAAGCGTATGAGGCTGGGAAGATAAAAAATGGTGATTTAATTCTTTTTGATACTTTTGGTGGTGGTTTTACTTGGGGAAGTGCATTGGTCTATTTTGGCGGAAAATAGCGATGAACGACATAGAAGCTGTTTTAAAGAGGTTGAAAGATCATTTTCATGTTGAAACATATGTGGATTTAGCACCAAAAATCAATGTTGTATATGGAACAATTCCAAACTGGATACAAAGGGGAAGTATACCTTATAGAACTTTGAAGAGAATAGCTAATAATGAGGGGATATCATTTAATTGGTTATTGACTGGCGATATAAACGATAATGATATGGGAAGCCTTAAAGCATACCTATACAATAAAGAGAAACAAGAATCAGGGAAAAAGCCCGAGTATGTATATTTTAGATACTATTCTAATATAGAGGCGAGTGCTGGACATGGTGTTGAGAATATATATGATGAGTCCAATATTATATATATGCCAAAAAGCATTATGCCAAAAAGTAATGATAGCGTAGATGTTATAAGAGTCAAGGGCGATAGTATGAGTCCAACTATCAATGATGGTGATTTGGTTTTTGTCGATAAAAAAAATATTGATGTTGTAAGTGGTAAAATTTATGTTATAAAAATTGAAAATGAGGTCTTTATAAAAAGGCTTCTAAAAATTCCCGGACAGATAATTGTTAGAAGCGATAATAAGGATACTTATCCTGATTTTAATTTTAAGGAAGATTGTGTAATAATAGGGAGAGTAATTTATAGAGTGGAGGAGATATAGAGAGCATGTTGGATTATATTCGTTATTATTTTTTCGCTGTATGATTACTATAAAAAAATAGACAATAAAAGATGTTCGCTTGTCTTTTGTAATGTTTTGTTATTAAAAATTAAAGGGGGTTATGTATGAAAACTGGTAAGAAATGGCTTATAATATTTGCCTCATGTTTTGCTGTTTTTTTGATTTATTCGATATTAACCGGTAGTGGTAGTTTTGTTGGTAGTTTGATAGGTGGCACTATATTTGGAGTTATCATAGGTGGTATCACTTCATTTGTAGCACTCGGTATATCTACTATTTTGTCGGCTATAAACAAAGATATTTTTTCGCAAGTCGCTTCACTTATTATTGTAGGAGTTCTTTGTTCTATTGGTGTTTTATATCTCTATATAGCTATGCAATAGAAAAATATAATACGGTTGCAACTAAAATTATATGCCTATTTTTTTTAAAACTCGGCTGCTTTAATTTCCTATTTATTAAGTTCGTTATATCTTTTGCAACCTTCTTGATAACTTAAATCACAGGCTTTTTTATAATACCCTTTTGCTTGTAATATATCTTGCACAACACCTTGTCCATCATAGTACAATGAGCCAAGATGATAACAAGATAGAGGATGTTTGCCACCACAACCCTTTTTATAGTATACAAATGCTTTAGAATAGTCTTGTTCAATTTCCAAACCTTCTAAATAGATATAGCCAACCGCTCCACAGGATTGATATTCGTTATTTTTGCAAGATTTGGTAAGATAATCCAACGCTTTTTTATAGTCTTCTTTTTCTAAAGACCAACCAGTAAAATATAACTCGCCAACTACTCTACAACTATTAAACTCAAACTCATTATTATCACAAGCCATTTTCCCATATTTAAGTGCTTTTTCAAAGTCGTACTCTATATCAAGCTTATCATCGCCATAAAAATATAACCTTGCCACCTTTGCACAAGAGGTATAATTTCCATCATTACACTCTTTTTCTAATCCTTGAACATCTTGTCCAAAGCAAAACATAGCTGTAAATGTTAATAGTATTAAAATCTTTTTCATTTTCTACTCATCATCATTATATTTTATGTTATTTTCTTAAATTAAAGTATTTTATGAAGGGTAGTGGCATTTTTCATCCACTCTTCCAACTTTTCCCACTCCTCATTTTCAACCATTTCACGACATTTTGCAAGTTCAACCTCAAAACTTTTAACTGATGATAGGAAATTTTTTCTATTTTGTTTAAAAATGTTACTCCACATTACAGGAGAGCTTTTTGCAACTCTACTCATATCGCGAAAACCGCCACCAGCAAGCATAAGGATACTTTTTGGATCTTGCTGACGCATAACGCTATTTGCAAGAGCGTAGCTTAAAGCGTGAGGCATATGCGAAATGTAAGCAGCGTGTTCGTCGTGTTCTTTTGGATTCATAAATACTATTTTCATTCCAATGTGCGAAAAGATTTGAATAGCTCTAGTTAAGTGTATATCATCAATCGTATCAAGTTTGCATATAACAACAACATTTCCATTATACAAAGAGTTAAATGCAGCACTTGGTCCAAATTTTTCCGTTCCAGTCATCGGGTGAGCTGGAATAAAATTGCTTTTTAGCTCTTTTGAAGTGTTTTTTACAATCTCATCTTTTGTGCTTCCTAAATCGATTATAGTTGTGTTTTTATCTACATCAGTTAAATTTTTCATAGTCGAAATAATGGCTTCAACAGGAATCGCAAGAAAAATAACATCACATTTTTTTATATCTTCAAAATTTACTATCTCTTCAATAAGACCAAGTTTTAGTGCCTCTTCACAATTTGCTATGTTGTTGTCGTAACCGACTATTTTGCTAACTAACTTAGTATTTTTAAGAGCAAGACCCATAGAGCCGCCCATTAGACCAAGACCAATAATGCCAATTATCATAAATATTTCCTTTATATTTGAGATTTTACCTAAAATTTAATTTTTAAAATGGTATTATATCTATTTTTAAATGTTTTGAGTTAATAATGAGTTAGGATATATCATGAAAAAAATAATTTTTCTTCCATTTTTGGCGGCTTCTATTGCGGTTTCTAGTCCGATTAGATCAATAAATTTTGATGGGTTATTGTATCTTTCGCCTGAGACTGCTAAGGATATGATAGGTTTAAAAGTAGGAGATGAGATAGATATCAATGCTATTAACAATGCTGTAAAGACCCTTTTTGAACAACAATATTTTGAAGATATTTGGGTAGAAAACAATAATGGAAATATAGTCGTACATGTAAAGGAAAAACCAACAATCGCAAAAGTTAGTTTTGAGGGCGTTGGTGAAAATGATAAAAATGCGATAGAGTCATTTTTGAATTTAAAAAAGGGTGAAATGTATGATTTTAACAAAGTGGAAAAGAGTAAAGATTTAATTAAAAAATATTTTGAAACAAAAGGCTTTTTTGACACTATTGTTGAGGTTGAAACGATAGATTTGAACGAAAGAAGTACGGAGGCTTTATTTAAGGTAAATCGTGGTGAAAATATTATTATTCAAGATGTAATACTTCACGGTTCTGATAAATTGAGTTATAGAAGTATCGAGCCAAGTATTTCAAATAAAGAGAGAGAGGCATTAGGGTGGCTTTGGGGAAGAAATGATGGAAAAGTCAATCTTTTTGAGCTTGAAAATGACTCAACAAGAATAAGAGATGTTTATTACAAACATGGCTATTTAGATGCTAAAGTAAGCCCGCCTTATTTAAGAGCATATTTTGATAATTATGTTGCAAAATTGGAATACAATGTTGAAGAGGGTAAAAAATATAAAATTAGAGATATTAGAATAGATGTTCCTGATGGCTATTTAGATGTAGAAAAAGTTAAAAGCTCTTTCCTTTTACGCAAAGGAGATACTTTTGATGTTACAAAACTTAGACGCGACGCTTCAAAAATAGAGAATCTTTTAGCAGATCAAGGATATGCGTATGTAAGTGTCTATCCTGATGTTAAACAAAGTGTTGAAAACTCCGAAACAGACCTTATTTTTACAGTTATTCCCGGCGATAAAGTGTTTGTTAGAGATGTAAGAATTATGGGCAACTCCGCAACGCTTGATAGAATAATAAGAAGGGATGTTTATCTTGCTCCGGGAGATTTGTATAGTAGAAACGAACTTAATGAATCAAGAAATACATTAAGAAGAACTGGCTACTTTGAAGATGTAAGTTTTAAAGAGGAGAGAATTAGTAAGGACGAAGTAGATTTGGTCGTTACGGTAAAAGAGACACAAACTGGTGCAATTGGCGGCGGTATCGGATATGGCTCATCTGATGGGTTTTTGATAAATGGATACTTATCTGAAAACAATCTATTTGGTAGTGGTGTAAAAGCTTCTGTAAATGTCGAAAGATCAGACAAAGAACTCTCTGGTGCAGTTTCATTAAGCAATCCAAGAATATTTGATTCGCAATATAGTGTGGGTGGAAGTGTTTATAGAAAAGATTATGATTTTTATGATTATGATGAGATAACAACTGGTGGATATGTAAGTGTCGGTAGAAATTTAGGAAAACATACTTCTGTTGCGTTAAAATATGTTTTAGAGCATTCTGAGCTTGATAATATGCCATCATCTACTAAATATGATTATGATTCAAATTTTATGCTTGACTCTATGAAAAGCTCATTAGTTCCAAGTATTGTATTTAATAATACAGATGATTATTATGTGCCAAGAAGAGGAGTAAGTGCTAGTACCTCATTTGAGTTTGCTGGAGCTGGTGGGGATCAAAAATTTTTAAAAAGTATAACAAAATTCGCAACATACTATGGACTTGAAGATGCGATTGGGTATGACCTTATTTTGAGATATAAAGCACAGTTTGGTTGGGCAGATGATCAAGGATATTTTCCAATAAATGAGAGACTTTATTTGGGTGGCTCAGATAGCGTAAGAGGTTTTGAAAGTCGCTCAATTGCTCCGAAAAATCAAAACAACATTCTACTTGGTGGTTCTACATCTTTTGCAAATTCAGTAGAGGCTAGTATCCCATTGGTCGATAGACTTAAAATGAGAGGGGCGTTATTTTTTGATTATGGTATGATTGGAGAAGATGGTTTTGATGAGAAGAGATCAAGTGCTGGAGCGACTATAGAGTGGATATCACCACTTGGACCGATACAATTTATATTTGCAAGACCTATTCAAAAAGAGAGTGGCGACAGAACAAGTAGCTTTGAATTTACAATAGGAAGAGGTTTTTAATTAAATCTGTTCGATTTTTATGGCAAAAGATGAAGGTTTTGGTAGTTTCTTAATCAAATCTTTTGCCAGGTAGAGTGTTGAGTTTGAGCTAATACAAAGCGTGTGATTTTTATATTCTGATTTTATGTTTATGGGATTTTCTTTAATATATAAAATTTTAGATAGAGAAAATAGAAATATCAGCCAGTTTATAATATCAATGTTTGGCAGTAACTCTTTATATTTTTTTATATCATTTTCTGTAATTTTTTTATTGTTGTAAATCATAATGATAGATATTAACAATTTTTGTTTATGTGTAAACCCATAATTTAGCGAATTTAAAACAAAATAACCACTATGTATATTTTCTTGATAAAAATTTAAATATCTTCCAATAGAGTGAAGTTTGCACGCTGTTTGCAATTCAAACTTATAAGCCTCATCTAATTGATGAATAGATGAAAGAGTATCAAATAGTTCAAGCGCACACTTAGCAATAAAAGGGCTAACTTTATCTTTTTTTGTAAACCTCTCTTTTAAACTCTCCAAACTCAAATAAAAATTTGCAGGAAATCTATTGTGCGAACTTCTTAAAATATCTGATAAATATAGACCTTCTCTAACACCTACACCGCTGGTTATAACCTTTTTTGCACACAATTTGTCAAGCAATGCTTCAAATATAACAGCACCCTCTCTTATTGTATCAAGCCTATCTTTTTTAATGCCGATATCTTTAAGATCCAAAACTTTTGCAGAGGAAATTTGTTTAATTAAAGGCAAAAAATCACCAACATTATATTCGTAATTGTGTATAGTGTTTATCGGATATTGTGATTTTTCTATAAAAAGCTTACTAAGTGTCCTTATCGTTCCACCAATACCAACCACAGTTTGGGAAAAAAACTCCTCATCAACTTTCTTTAGCTCTTTATCTATAAAGTTAATTATCTTATCTTTTGGTGCTTTTTTATCAAAAAAAAGCTCTTTAAGCCTCACTGTTCCAATGTCTAATGATGTGGTTTTTGTGATAATGCCATTTTTGATTTTTGCAAGTTCGGTTGACCCTCCGCCTATGTCGATTGTCGTAGTTTCATTAAAGCCACTTACCATATTATTAACTGCAATTGCCCCGTAAGTTGCTTCTTGGTTTCCGTCAATTATTTTTATATCAAATCTAAACCGCTTTTTTATATCTCTAACAAGCTCTTTTGAGTTTGGTGCGTCGCGAAGTGCTGATGTTGCAACGCAGAGTATTTTTTTACATAAAAAGTTT
>JAIRQK010000026.1 GCA_031256525.1 Campylobacteraceae bacterium | reverse complement strand
ATAGAACCCGGATTCACAGGTCCTTTATAGCTTATCTCGCTATAGTGAACAAGCCCATCAATTCCGCCAACATCTACAAACATACCATAAGTTGTAATTTTTTTAACTTTTCCATTTTTGATATCATCGCTACCTAATAGCTTATCAATTATCTCTTTTCTCTTTTTGTTTTCGTGATCCAAAACTTTTTTTCTTGATGCGACTATTGATTGGTTCTCATCATCGATTTTGATAACTAAAACCTTTGTTGTCTTTCCAACTAAAGATTGCATATCTTTAGCTGCTGTTTGCGAACGAGGGATAAAAAACTCTATTCCATCTTTGCTTTCAGCAATTAAGCCACCTTTGTTTTTTCCAACAATTTTAACATCAAGCAAAAGCTCTTCATCTTTGTTATAATTATTGATAAAATCTTTAACTTTCTCTTTTTTGAGGGCTTTCTTATGAGAAACCATAGGTTTTTCATTGCGAGAACCGGTAATTACGACTTTGATAGTATCGCCAACTTTATACATTGGTTTGCCATCTTTGCTCATAATTTCAGAAGTATAAAGTCTTCCTTCAGACTTTCTACCAACATCAATCAATGTTACATCATCTTTGATATCAACTATGACACCATCGATTAAAACTTCTTCGCCAGTCTCTCTAAAAGACTCCTCGAGCATCTTTGCAAAATCCATCTCTTCTGTAAAATTTTGGGTATCGACGCCATTTTGAACATTATTGTTCACCTCTTTTACCATCTGAATCCTTTTTTATCTTGATTTTTTACACTTTCAAAAAGAAAATGTAATCATAAACTTTATATTATACTTTAAAATTACTTATTTTTTCAATAGTTTTTTTTATTATCCAATCAGGAGTTGAAGCTCCAGCTGTTATGCCGCATATTTTTTTCTCAAAAAACCACTCTTTTTTCAGTTCATTTTCATTTTCAATCAAATATGAGTCTTCACAAAACTCTTTTGATATTGCATAGACCTGCTTTGTATTTGATGAGTTTTTACCACCAACTACTATCATTACATCTACCTCTTTTGCAAGAGTTTTTGTCGATTTTTGGTTTTCAAGCGTAGCATTACAAATAGTATTAAAAACCCTAACCTCTTTATGTGTATATATAAGATGATTTGCAATTTTCACAAACTCTTCAAATTTTCTTGTCGTTTGAGAAACTAATGCTACTTTTTTACTCAAATTCAAACTTTCCAAATCTTCACATGAGAGAATAACTACTACACTATTTTCTGCATAGCTTTTAACGCTTTGAACTTCTGGATGATTTTCATCTCCAAAAATAACTACACTATATCCATCTTTACTCATTTTCTCGCAAATTTTCTGAAGTTTTGTAACAAATGGACAAGTAGCGTCAACTATCTCTATATTTTTGCTTTTTAAATACTCTAAATCATCTTTTGGTATTCCGTGCGTTCTAATGATAGCCTTTTTAATACTTGCTGCGTCATCTATACTTTGTAGGGTTGTTATGTCAAAATTCTCTTTTAGTCTTAAAATCTCTTCATTGTTGTGGATAAGCGGCCCTATCGTTGATGCACCTCTTGCACTTTCAGCGATTTTTATAGCTCTTTTAACTCCAAAACAAAAACCATAATTTTGAGCTAACTTTATCTCCATATTCACTCTACTTTTGTGATTCTTTTCAATATGTTGATAAAATTTGGAAATGATGTATTTATGCATTCAAAGTCATTGACTTGCATACCGCATTTTAATCCAGCAATAGCAAAACTCATAGCAATTCTATGGTCACCAAAACTATCTATAATAGCCTCTTTCATATCTGAACCAACTACATCATAGCCATCTTCAACTTCGTGCGTTTTTATACCACAAAGTTTTAAATTTTCAACAACTGTACTTATTCTATCACTCTCTTTTACTCTAAGCTCTTTTGCACCTCTTACTCTACTTACTCCATTTGCATTTGCAAACGCAATAGAAAGTGCTGGCAACTCGTCAATTAGCCATGAGATATTTTCAGTAACTTCGACCGCTTTTAAAGGTGCATACTCGACCACTATATCACCAACACTTTCATAAGCGTTACTATGTTCTATAAACTCTATTTTTGTTCCCATTTTAGCAAGTATTTTATATGCTTCAACTCTTGTTTTGTTTAAGAGCAGATTTTTTAGTATCACTTTTGAGTTTGGAGTGATAGCAGCAGCAACCGCAAAGAAAAAAGCACTTGATGGGTCATTTGGAACATAAATATCTAATGGCTTTAATGCATTTTTACTCTTTTTTATTTTGATTTTGTTATTTTCAACACTTATGTCTGCTCCCATTGTTTTGAGCATATTTTCACTATGGTCTCTACTTAATTCTGGTTCATAAAAAAAACTATCTCCATCAACATTCAGTGCTGCTAAAATAAGAGCCGACTTCACTTGAGCAGAGGATATTTTGCTCTCATAATCAAAAGTTCTTAATTTTTCACCTCTAATAGAGATTGGGGCAAAGTTTCCATTTTTCACCCCATCTATTTTTGCACCGATTTTTTTTAGAGGCTCCCCTACTCTTTTCATTGGGCGAGAGTTTAGATATTTATCTCCACTTAAAACAAAAAAACCCTCTACTCCTGCTAAAAATCCCATAAAAAGCCTCATAGCAGTTCCGGAATTTCCACAATCAAGAACCTCTTTTGGTTCGTTTATCTTTAAAGGTGGGGTTATAAAAATCGTTCCATCTTTTTTTTCAACTTTTGCACCAAGAAGCTCTGTAATCTTTAGCGTATTTAATGTATCTTCAGCTTCTAAATAGTTTCTTATTTTTGATATTTTATCACTTAGTAGAGAAAATATAGCACATCTGTGAGATATTGACTTGTCAGACGCAATATCATCAATTTCAACATTAAATTTTTTAGTTTTTTCTATGCGTAAAGTTTTCATCTTATCGTAATTTTCAACTTTTCTTCTAAATTTTTTAGTATTTTTTCAATCATCTCATTTATCTCTTTATCTGAAAAACTCTTTTCGTTTGGCTGAAAATTAAATGATATTGTTAAACTTATGTTCTCTTTGAGTGTCTCGTCGCTATAAATATCAATAGCATAAAAACTTGATAACTCTTTAATATTGCAATTTTTTATGCACTCTCTTATCTGACTAAAATTTATCTCTTTTGAAACAAGCAGACTCAAATCTCTTGAAACACTTGGGAGTTTCGAATAAGCAGAGGCTGTTTTCCTTGCATAAGGAAGTTTTTCAAAATTAAGCTCACAAACATAAGCCTTTTCAAGTTCAAACGAATTTTCGATATTTACCCTTCCAATAGTACCAACAACTTCATCATTTATAACAATTTCGCCATATTCAAATGGACTAAATAGTGTTGTTTCTGGTTTTGCTTTTCTTATCTCAAAATCACCAATAACTTGTCTTGCTTTTTGAGCAAAAATAAAAAAACTAAACTCTTCTGGCTTTCCGTGATTTAACACGTTTGGCTCTTGTGAAAATCCACAAGTAACAAAAGCTATATTTGTTCTCTCTTCTCTATTTTTATCAAAAACTCTACCTATTTCAAACAAGGAGATACTTTTTTTATTTGTATTTACATTTTTTGCAAGAGACTCTAAAAGATTTAAACACAAATTCACTCTTAAAGTATTAAGCTCCGTCGTTATAGGATTTGCAACATCTTTCTCTTTTGCTATACAAGCAAAACCGTACTGTTCGATTCTTTTTCTATCATCAAACACATAATGGACACACTCATAAAATCCAGCAGATGCAGCCTTATGCCTATAAAGTTTTCTCTTTTGAAAGTTATTCATTGCATCATTTGTTCTATTTTTTTCTGAAAACTCTAATGGTTTTGATGGTATATTATCAATACCTACAATTCTTACAACCTCCTCGCAAATATCTTGCATATTTGCTATATCGTGTCTAAAAGGCGGTATATCAACCCAAATTGCATTTTGCTCGGTATATAGTAGAGTTTTAAAATCAAGCCTATTTAAAATATCAACAATCTCATTTTTATCTATCTCTTTTCCGATAATCGAGAAAATATCATCAAAGTCTATCTTTAATTTCTTTAGCCCTTTTTCTTTAGAGTGTTTTTGACTATCATTTAAGATAGCTGTTTTTGAGCTACTTTTTAGTAGATTTTCCAAATATGCAAGACCCAATGAGAGGTTAGGCTCACTTCCTCTTGATGAACGATATAATGTGCTATCTGCATCTTTTATATTTTTTACTCCATAAGATGATATATAGTCTGGGTCCACATAACTTGCTTCAATGGCAACTGTTTTATCTTCATTTGTCGCCTTTGATTTTTTATCTTGTGAAATTCCAATATAAGACAAAATATCTTCAGAACAGACAACATCAAACTGATTTTCCTCTTTTTTTACAACTATATTTATTTTATTATCTTTTGTTTTTTGAAATATATCTGCATTATAAGCTCTTAAAATCACACCTGTTGCATGTGTTGCATAAGCTATAAATTTTTCAAGTGGGGTTTTAGGCTCAACGCCTAAAAGCGACACTCTAAGCTCAACATTTAAATTCTCTTCAAATGAAGAAGGGTTAATCACTTTGTATTCTAACGATGAGTTTACACCATTTTCCACGCAAAGATTTAGCACCCTACCTATTCCAATTTGAGTTACATCATTTGTTAATGTCTCTAATTTTTTAACTCTCAATCTAAGAGCTGCACTCAAATCTCTTGCAACTCCATAGATACTTAAACAATCGCCTCTATTTGCAGTAAGCTCTATCTCGATAACATCATCATTAAATTCTACCACTTCGCTAAGAGGTGTTCCAACTTTATATCCTAATGAGTTTAAAACTACTATGCCATCATTTATTTTTGGAAGTCCAAGCTCAGTTGTGGAACAAATCATTCCATTTGACTCTACATTTCGTAAAATTGTTTTTTCAATTTTAAGATTTCCGGGCAAAATTGCACCATCTAAAGCAACAGCAATATATTGCTTTACATCAACATTTGGTGCACCGCAGACAATTTGCAAAGGAGTACCCATTCCAACATCAACTTGACAAACAGAAAGTTTATCTGCGTTAGGGTGTTTCTCTTTTGAAACAACATATCCAACAACACAATTTTCAGGCATTTTGTATGAAGTTACAGAATCAACCTCAAGTCCTATACTATTGAGAGTTTTGCATAACTCATCTGTAGAAAACGCACTTATATTTATCCACTCTTGTAGCCAATTTCTTGTTATTAACATTTAAACTGCTCCAATAATCTCAAGTCACCCTCAAAAAGAGAACGCAAATCTGGTATTTTATGTAAAAGCATAGCAAATCTCTCTATACCAAGTCCAAAAGCATATCCACTAACATTTTTATATCCAACAGCTTTGTAGACATTTGGATCAACTATACCGCAACCAAGAACCTCAAGCCATCCTGTTTGCGAACAGACTCTACATCCATTGCCACCGCAAAATATGCAGCTAATATCAACTTCAGCACTTGGTTCAGTGAATGGGAAAAAGCTCGGACGAAATCTTACTTTTACATCGCCAAACATATATTGTAAAAACTCTTCTAATATTGATTTTAAATTTGCGAAAGAGACCTTTTTGCCCTCTTCAACAACAAGTCCCTCTATTTGGTGAAACATCGGGGTATGTGTTAAATCAAGGTCTGGTCTAAAAACAGGTCCCGGACAAATCATCCTAACAGGAGGCTTTTGTTTTAACATTGTCCTAACTTGAACAGGGGAGGTATGAGTTCTTAAAAGCATACTATCTTTAAAATAGAATGTATCTTGCATATCGCGTGCTGGGTGATGTTTTGGTAAATTTAGAGCTTCAAAGTTATGGAAATCATCTTCAATTAACGGTCCATCTTCGATAGAAAAATTCAATGCTGTAAAATATTCGATTATTTTATCCATAGTATCCATAACTGGGTGCAGACTTCCTGTACTCTTTACCCCATTTAAAAGCGTAACATCTACAGCATCTTTTTGCATAAGCTGTAGCTTTTCATCTTTTTCTAAAATCTCTTTTTTGCTATTTAAAAGCTCTGTAAAAAAATCTTTCTTTTTGTTAAGTTCATTTGCAAACACTCTTTTATCTTCGCCATCAAGCTCTTTTAGCTTTAAAAACTCTGCTGTAAAATAGCCTTTTTTTCCAAAAACATTGACCCGCAACTTCTCTAACTCTCTTATAGAGTCACATACTTCTATGCTCTTTTCTAACTCTTCCAAAATTTCTACCTCGAGTATAAAATCCAAACAGTGATTCTATCGTAATTTTGATTACAAATTTATTATAAACAAAAAAAATTATCAGTTTTTATAGATATAAAAAATAAATGCGGAGAAAATTTCAATTTAAACCATTTTTTCGTAAAATAGTCTATTTTAAAAAAAGGATTTTTATGAGTACAATTTTTTCCAAGATCATTAAAGGTGAAATTCCTTGCAATAAAGTTTTAGAAGATGATGAATTTTTGGCATTTCACGATATAAATCCAAGAGCCCCAATTCATATTCTTGTTATACCAAAGGTTGAATACAAAAATTTTCAAAGTGTTGATCCGGCGATTATGGAGAAGATGACTAAATTTATCCATAGGGTCGCAACTCACATGGGGCTTGATAAAAGCGGCTACAGACTAATTGCAAATAATGGCGAAAATGCCGGTCAAGAGGTTTTGCACCTGCACTTTCATATGCTTGGCGGTGCAAAACTCACATGGCCAAATGTTACAAATCTTGATGAAGCTAAGAAGTTTATTTAGTCTTTAACCACTACAGCTTGTGTAGGTGTTGGGTTTTGTTTTGATAGTAGCAAAATGCAGTAGCTACAATAACTCCTTGAATAATCTTGGATAAAAAAGCGAGATTTTAATGGGATAAGTTGCATAATTTGCGATATTATAGATAGCAGATATAGATATATTGGATAGATTAGAAAAGATTGTAACTCTTTTACAATTTTCTCTTCTTTTTTATAAACTATCTATCGTATCTGTCGCCTACAAAACTCTTTACTAGATAGTACAACCCAGCCTATAACTTTTTCAGGTTTATCATCTCTATTTGTTAGATAGCCAAAAGAACATTTAGGAGGTGTTTCGAATTTGTATATATATTTATCCTCACTATAAACTTCTCTTCTTGCTTGATTTCTCTCTGGTATATGTGAACCACCTATAGTTAAATTTAAATTTTCTGCAAACTTTGCATAGCTTTGCTGCGGAATATAAGGCTCTGGCGCAGAACAACCATTTATTATCAACAAACTCATTGCTAAAAAGATAATCTTAAATATTTTCATTACTAACTCCGTTTATGCTTTTAAAATATAGACCACATTAATTTATTTCTCACCTTCTATATCTATGTCTATTATCAAACCATTCATTATAAGCCCAACTAGTCTTTTCTGCCACCTTACAATGTTTCTCGCCCTCTATTACAACCCATCCTAAAACCTTTTCTGGTTTATCATCTCTGTTTGTAAAAAGGCCTGTAATACATCTTTTTGGAAACTCTCTGGTATACATATACCTATCTTCACTATATATATTTTTCTCCCCCCAAATATCTGGACTAAGAGTGCTTGCATACATATTCTGAAACTTCTCAAAAATTTCATAGCTTGATGTATAACGAAAACAACCATTTAACATAATCACCAAAAATAGTAATAAAAAAATATTACTTAACCTCATTTACATACTCCTAATATCTTCTAAAATATCACTTTAGCCACTCTTCAATGGTTGCAATTTGTGCAAGTGTTGAAGAGGTTGAGGTTCCGCCTTTTGAATTTCTTGCATTCATAGAGGCTTCTAAATTTAAAAAATCAGTTACATCATCACCTATTCTACTATCAATCTTTTTTAGCTCATCTAAACTCATTTGCGATATATCAACTCCGAGTTTTTGGGCATAAGCTACCGCACTACCTGTTATATGATGTGCTTCACGAAAAGGAATTTTGCATTTTTTAACTAAATAATCAGCCAAATCAGTCGCACTCAAATGTCCAACTTCACACGCTTTTCTCATATTTTCTTTATTTATCGTCATAGTTTCAACGGCTTTATTCAGTATCTTTAGACAAATTAACGCGGTTTCAACACTGTCAAAAACTGCCTCTTTATCCTCTTGCATATCTTTATTATAAGCTAAAGGTAGTGCCTTTAAAACCGTAAATAAGGCTATCATATTTCCATAAACGCGTCCACTTTTTCCTCGCAAAAGCTCAGCAACATCAGGATTCTTCTTTTGTGGCATTATAGAGCTTCCAGTTGAATACTCATCACTAAAAGTAACAAATCTAAACTCAGAGCTTGACCAAATTATAAGCTCCTCAGCAAAACGAGAAATGTGCATCATCATTGTCGATATATTAAACAAAATCTCTAACGCAAAATCTCTATCACTTACCGTATCAAGACAATTCAAACTCACTTTGCTAAAGCCTAACTCCTTGGCAACCATGTCTCTATCTATACTGTGCGGTGTTCCAGCAAGTGCAGCACACCCAAGCGGTAAAACATCAGCTCTTTTATACGAATCTTCAAATCTTTCAATATCTCTTTTAAACATTGAAATATAAGCAAGTAGATGAAAAGCGAAATTTATCGGCTGAGCGTGTTGAAGGTGTGTCATTCCCGGAAGTAGAGTTTTGGTGTTCTCTTTTGCGATTTTTAGAAGTGTTTTTATAAACTCTTTTATCTGCAGAGATATTTCGATATTGTTTTTTTGTGTATAGAGTCTAAAATCAAGTGCGACTTGGTCATTTCTGCTTCTTGCGGTGTGAAGTTTTCCGCCTATCTCTTCTCCGATAATTTGGCTAAGTCTTTTCTCAACCGCCATATGTATATCTTCATCGCTGATATCAAAAATAAACTCACCATTTTCTATCTCTTCAAGAACTTGTTTTAAACCTGCAACAATCTTTTTCGCTTCATCTTCTGCTAATATGTTTTGATTTGCAAGCATAGTTGCGTGAGCTATTGAGCCTTTTATGTCCTCTTTGTATAACTTTTTATCAAAAGGTAGCGACGCATTAAAGATATTCAGAAGTTCAGATGCACTTTTTTCAAATACGCCAGAGCGAGATTTTGCCATATTTTATCCCTTGTTTGGACCAAATTTAGAATAATCAAACTCAGCACTATTTTTTATATATTTTTCAAAATTATCAATAAACATTTTAGCCAATTTTTCAGCTGTTTTATCGTACTCTTCTTTGTTTTCCCAAGTGTTTCTTGGGTTTAAAATATTTGATTCAACACCTGATAGAGACTTCGGAACTTGTAAATTAAATAGAGATATTGCTTCAAACTCGGAACTGTTGATACTTCCATCAAGTATTGCATTTATGCAACTTCTTGTAGCTTTTATGCTCATTCTCTTACCGACACCATAAACGCCACCGCTCCAACCAGTGTTTACTAAAAACACATTGACTTTGTGTTTGTCTATCTTTTGACCTAAAAGTTTTGCATACTCTGTTGGGTGAAGTGGTAAAAATGCCTCTCCAAAACAAGCTGAAAATGTTGCAACAGGCTCTGTTACGCCTCTCTCTGTTCCTGCAACTTTTGCTGTGTATCCACTTAAGAAATAGTACATTGCTTGTTCTTTGCTAAGTTTTGAAACAGGAGGCAAAACACCAAACGCATCAGCAGTTAAAAAAATAATATTTTTTGGGTGTCCTGCACTTAGGCTTGGTTCATGATTTTCTATATGCTCAATCGGATAAGATACTCTTGTATTTTCAGTCTTGCTCGCATCAGCAAAATCGATAACGCCACTTTCGTCAATGACAACATTTTCTAAAAGTGCATCTCTTTTTATTGCTGCGTAAATCTCTGGCTCACTTTTTGGGTCAAGATTGACACATTTTGCGTAGCACCCACCTTCAAAGTTAAAGATGCCATTATCATCCCAACCATGCTCATCATCACCTATAAGTTTTCTATCTGGATCGGTTGAGAGTGTTGTTTTTCCTGTTCCAGAGAGTCCAAAGAAAAGTGCAGTATCTCCATTTTTTCCGACATTTGCAGAACAGTGCATAGAGAGTTTACCTTCTAATGGTAGCCAGTAATTCATCATAGAAAAGATACCTTTTTTCATCTCTCCACCATACCAAGTTCCACCAATTACCGCGATATTTTCTTCTATGTTGAAAATTATAAAAACATCTGAATTTAATCCATCGCTTTTGTAATCTTTATTGCTACATTTACAAGCATTGTAAACTACAAAATCAGGAGAAAACTCTTTTAGCTCATTCTCATTTGGACGAATAAACATATTTTTTACAAAATGTGCTTGCCAAGCAACTTCAGTTACAAATCTAACGCTTTTTCTACTCTCTTTTGAAGCACCACAGTAAGCATCTTGTATATATATATTTTTACCTGAAAGTTGTTTTTGTGCTTTATTTAAAAGAGTGTCAAAAAGCTCTTTTGAGATTGGTATATTCATAGAACCCCAAGCGATATATTTTTTAGAAGGGTCTTGTTTTACAAAATACTTATCCTTGGGACTTCTCCCAGTAAAAATTCCAGTATCAACACTATATGCCCCAAGAGTCGTTTCTACTCCCTCTTTGTTTGTAACTTCGTGGCTAAAAAGCTCTTCGTAGCTTAAGTTATAAAATACTTTCCCTATATTATTTAAACCCAATTTGTCTATTTTATTTACCTTAAAACTCATATTTGCCCTTTTTAAACTATGTTGCACAATTTAATGATTTGAAATTATAGCAATATTTATTAGCAAAAACCTTAATTAAATTGTAAGTACTATTATAGGATAAATAATCTAAATTTGTCCGAAATTTTATGAATATTTATCTGAATTTTTATGAAAATTTCCCTATACACAAAAAAATGCATATAAGGAAATTTAGCTTTTTAAGAGATTAACGCGAGTGTTGTGCCAGCTTCTGCTGCTTGTCCTTGTGAGACTAAAATTTTAACTACTTTGCCACTTTTAGGTGCTCCAACTTCATTTTCCATCTTCATAGCCTCAAGTAAAAACATAGCTTGTCCCGCTTTTACATCATCTCCTTCATTTACAAAAACTTTAGAGACATTTCCGGGAAGTTCAGTTTTTAGTGGTGTTGCATTTGGATAGTCATCGCTCTCTTCTTTTTTAACTTCACTACTTGATGTTTCGCTCTTTTGAACAGAACTACTCTCAACTAGTGCATTTGAGTATGATATCAATGCAGAATCAATAGAAACATCACAACCATCTGCAACTTGAACATTAAATGTTTCGCCATTTACAACAACCGTATATGATGATACTGATGATGTTTTGTTAGATGGGGCTATAGCTTTATCTGCTTTTGCTTCGTCTTTTGTATTTTTTCTAACATTTACTTTTGCTTCGCCTTTTAAAAATGCAACTCCTTTTTCTTTACAAGCAGCTACGATAAATATATTTTCCTCAGTGTCAGGAATTTTCTCTTTTTCAAGCTGTTGTCTTACATAGAGAAGTGTTTTTGTTATATCTCTATCTGCGATATCTATAGGGTCTTCTGTAGTAGGCTCTAATTTTAGTTGCTGACTTGCTTTTTTGACAATTTCAGCATTTGGTGCAACTGGCGTTTTTCCAAAATATCCTAAAACCATTCTTCCATAACCATCAACTATCTTTTCCCATCTGCCAAACATTACATTGTTAAACGCTTGTTGAAAATAGAATTGTGAAACAGGAGTTACGCTTGTGCCATATCCTCCAAGTTCCACCACCTCTTGCATAGCTTTTATCACTTCTGGAAATTTGCCCAAGATATTGTTATCTCTCATCATTTGCGTATTTGCTGTCAATGCACCACCGGGCATCGGTGAAAATGGTATCAAAGGCAACACTTGAGTAGCTTCTGGCGGGAAGAAATAGTCTTTAAGACAATCTCTTAAAACATCTTCATATTTTAGTACTTTTTCAATTTCAAGTCCACCGAGGTCATAGTTTTTTCCCTTAACAGCATGAAGCATTGTCAAAAAATCGGGTTGGCTTGTTCCGCCACTTACTGGTGCAGCAGCCAAATCTATACCATCTACACCAGCTTCTAACGCAGCTAAATAGCAAGCTACACTAACTCCTGCTGTTTCGTGCGTGTGAAGTCTTACATTGGTATTTTCTGGGAGCAATTTTTTTGCCATTTTGATAGTTTCATAGACTTTTTGAGGGCTTGAAGTACCACTTGCATCTTTAAAGCAAACGCTATCATAAGGTATCTCAGCATCCAATATCTCACGCAAAGTTTTTTCATAAAAAGCAACATCATGAGCACCTGTACACCCGGGTGGTAAATCCATCATAGTTACTACCACTTCGTGCTTTAAATCATGCTTTTTAATGCGTTTAGCACTATATCTTAAGTTATTTACATCATTTAAAGCATCAAAATTTCTAATAGTTGTAGTTCCATGCTTTTTAAACATTTTAGCGTGTAAATCAATAATCTCACGACTTCCTGTATCAAGCGTAACTGTATTTATTCCACGCGCAAGTGTCTGTAAGTTTGCATCAGCTCCAGCAGCTTCGCGAAACTTATCCATCATAGTAAAAGCATCCTCATTTAGATAAAAATAGAGACTTTGAAATCTCGCACCACCACCAAACTCAAAATGATTTATCCCAGCCATTCTTGCAGCACTAACTGCTGGAAGGAAGTCATTCATTAAAACTCTTGCTCCAAATACAGACTGAAAACCATCTCTAAATGTGGTATCCATAACATCAATAAATTTCTTTGCCATAAACCTATCCTCTTCTTTTTTTGTGTTGATTAATGGCTGCAATTATTGCTGCAGCAACAAGTGGATTCTCTTTTTTAATATCATTTTTCTGAAGTGCTCCACCCTCTTTATCAGATGATATATTTAACTTTTCTACTTTGGATATTTTTTTCATAATTTTGAACTGGTTGTATAAAACAACACTCAACAACAAAATCGGAACAAAAATAAATATAAATGCAAACTCTTGCATAAAAACCCTTTTTTTCTTTACTATATTTAATTTCTAAATTTTTAACTTATTTTAACAATATTTTGATAAATAATCACTTGTTTAATTAATTTTGCACTTTTGATTTAAAAAAACAATCTCTGGATTTTGAACAAGTTTGCCATGCTCATATATAGCCTCATCGGCTGTATTGTACCTTTCGTTATAGATTGGATTTGCATATTCGACCTTATCATCTTTTAACTCAAATATCATTGTCTCATATATAACCAAATCTTTATCATCTTGAAAATAGCTATGTCTAACCTTCATACTAATAGTCGAAATTAGATACTTTCTGCTATTTATAGCGACTACATTTTTTAACTCAATCTCTCTCAAAACAGACTCCAATCTCTCTTTTTAGCTCAAAAATATTATCATAAACCTAAAAATTTTTGCTTAAAATTACTAAAGTTTTTTGACTAATCTTCCTATTTTGCTCTCTCTATAAGCACAATAAACTGCACCTACAACAATCGATACAACAACAAACGCTATCCAATAAATAGATGTGTGAACTGGTACTGGGTCGCCAGATGCATACGAATGCTTACCTGATAGATAAAAATTTACGCCAAAATAGGTCATCATAATCGAAGCATAAGCGATAGTTGAAAGTATCGCAAACACAAGCTGATTATTCAATTTTGGCACAAACCTTATATGAACAATTATCGAATATATAAGAATCGAGATAAGCGACCAAGTCTCTTTCGGGTCCCACCCCCAATATCTTCCCCAACTCTCATTTGCCCAAACTCCGCCCAAAAAATTTCCAATAGTCAAAAGCGAGAGTCCAAGTATCATAGACATCTCATTTATTCTTGTAGCTTCAGTTATATTTCTCTCTATATTCTCTTTATAATCACCACTTTTCTTGAAAACTTTTAAAATGTAAAGAACCAAAACAAAAAAACCAAGCAGAGAACAAAGCCCTAAAAATCCATAACTTGCCGTAATTACCGATACATGTATAGTTAACCAATATGACTTTAAAACCGGCACAAGGTTAGTAATTGTAGCGTCCATCCAACTCAAATGTGCAACAAAAAGTGTTATCCCACCCAAAATGTAGGTAAGCGACATTGATATAACTGAAGTTCTTGAGAAAAATAGACCAGCCAATGCTATCGCCCACGCAATATATATCATAGACTCATAACTATTACTCCAAGGGGCGTGTTGTGCTATATACCACCTTAGACCAAGTCCAAATGTATGGGCAACAAACGCCACCAAACAGAGATAAAATAGCAATTTTACAGCTGTTTTGATATTTACTTTTGGGAATATCATTTTAACAAAAACTAAAATCAAAAGCATAAAACCACAGATAAGATAAACAGCGGTCAATCTGTCAAAAATACGAGCTTTATTAAAAAATAGTTCTGCACCTATCCTTTTTTGTGATGGTATAATTTTCGAAGCATAATCCATCTGATATTGCTTTATGATATCGACTATCTCATTTGCACTCTTCCAATTTCCGGTTTTTAAACCCTCTTCTACTGCATCAAAATATGTAATAAAAATAGTTCTAACATCAGAAGCCTCTTGAGAATTGAAGTTATTAACCGCAGAGATGACACTGAACCATCTATTGTTCTCATCACCTATTTTTGGTACCATTTTAAACATATCAAGATTGTATGTTGATAGAAGAATATAGAGTCTTTCATCAACTTTTATCACATCTTTATCAAATTGATTTCTCTCGGCATCTCTTTTTCTATTTGCTGCTTCTGCATATTTTAGAAGTTTATATTGACCATTTTCAAGATTTAAAAAATCAACATAACTTGCATACTGCATATCTTGATCAATTCCAACTATTTTTTTTAACTCTGGGTGAGTAACTTTTATGAGTGGAAGCCACTGCATTCGCTGTGCATCTGTTATCATTGCTAATAACAGTTGATTTGAGTTTATGCCCTCATATGCCTCTTTTCTGTATACTTTATTAAAAATCTCTCTTGAGAGGGTATCGATTGGCTTTATTCTTCCATCTACACTTTGTACCAAAATAGTCCCAAAATGGTCTGCATGTTCTTTGTCATATTTTGACAACATCTTCAACATATCTTGGCTGACCTCTTGTGCGATAGCCACATTTGGACTAAAAAAGAGGACTCCTATAAA
>JAIRQK010000180.1 GCA_031256525.1 Campylobacteraceae bacterium | reverse complement strand
AGATGGCAACACCTATAAAAACATTATCGAAAAAATCAAACCACAGATGATTATCCGTTTTGGAGCAACATTTCCACAAAACAAACGAGGGATTGACTACTATCGTAAAACCCCACAGTATGATTTATGTGCGGTTGAAGCATTTAATAGCGACTTGGTTAAAGGTGTTTGCGTAGAGTATCCCAATTTGCCTGAAAATTTAGCTAATAGGTATAAAATAAAAAATGTAACAGCCAAAGAGCTTATTTTGGTTAGTGATAAAAAAGAGTGGATAATTAGAGTTGGAGAGAGCTTAAATGTTGTAAGTGGTGGTTTTGAAGGTGATATCACTTACGAAGGGAACAAAAAACTATCAAATGATTTAGAGCTTGAAGTTGGAATGGAACTTGTAGAGGGAGTTTTTACAAATTCGTATCAGGAACTTTTGCTATCACAAGCTATTAATGCTCATTTTGAAACAGAATTTAAAAATTTTGATAGAGGTTACAAAGTTAAAACAAATACACTCTTTTTTATCGACTCTATAAAAAGTTACCGCGAAAATGATGGTTGGCTTAAAACTACATTTGAAAAATTACTGAAAAGTAAATTGGAGGAGTTGCTAAAAAAATATAGTAGCGGAGAGTATCACGAGTTTTTAAAAGCGACTCTACTAAATTTATCACTTTGTCATGGCGGATATTTTGCTAAAGATTGGGGACAAGCAGATGATAGTGCAATTGCTGAAGAGAGAGATGATATTTTGTATAAAGAGCGTACACTACCTTTTAAAAAAGCTGATGGAAGTTGGAATATACGAAGATTTTTCTTTTCAAAATGGACACTAAGGGAGGGTTGGGACAATCCAAATGTGTTCACAATATGCAAATTAAGAACATCCGGTAGCGAAATAAGCAAAATACAAGAGGTTGGGCGTGGATTAAGGTTGCCTGTAGATGAAATGGGAAATAGATTGTCGGGCATTGGGTGGCAACTGAATTTTATTATAGGTTGGGATGAGAAGGATTTTGCCCAAAAACTTATAAACGATATAAATAAAGATGCCAAAACTATTTTAAATAGTGAAAAATTAACAGATGAGATGGTGAATGTTATATGTGAATATAGAGAAATAGGCAAAAAAGCTCTATATAGAAAACTTGATGAGATAGGCGACATCATCGACGAAAACGATAAGTTTCAAGAAGGTGGTTTTGAAAAACTTACTAATCTCTATCCTGAGTTATTAGAGGGGCAAGTTAAAAAAGGCAAAATTACTGTTGGAGATAAAAAGCCAAAAATTAAACTTCGCATTGAAAATTGGAACAAAATCAGAGATTTTTGGGAAAAAGTATCTAAGCGATATATGCTCTGTTTTGAACAGATAGAAAAAAGTGAAATTGAAAATTTGCTTGAAAATGCGTTAGATATAGATAAAGTTTTTTGTGATAACGATGTAGAAGTACAAAGAGAAAAAATGCAAAAAGGTGAAAACGGTGTTTCTCTTACTAAAGAAACAGATAAAGTTTCAAACATTGGAACAAATGGAAAGATAGCGTATAATGAGTTTGTAGAGCAGTTATCTAAGCGAACTTCTATTCCTATACAAATAGTTCACGCTAAATTGTGGGAAGCACTGCAAAAGATGGCACAAAAAGGACTTAGTAAAGATGAAATAAATGCAAAACTAAATCAACATTCGTGTAAAAAAATTATAGAGTCTTGGGGAGATAAATTTAATGAAACATTTGCTACAAAATATGAGTATTGTTCACTTAATTTTGCTGCTCAAACATCTATTTATAAAAATGGTAGTTTTGCAGAAGAGCTTGAAATAGGAGTCGTAGGCAATAATTTGGCAAATGATATTGAAGATGATAAAAGAAATTTGTATGAAAAGCCATTAGCTTACGATAGCAAAATAGAACACGAAGTAGAACAAATCAAGACACCAAATGAGATTGTTGTGTTTGGAAAAATACCAAGACGTGCTATTAAAGTCCCAACTTATACTGGCGGTTCAACCTCACCAGACTTTATTTATGCAACACAAAAAAATGGAAAAACTGACCTAACGCTTCTTATAGAGACAAAAGCAAAAGATATGCGAGGAGCAGAGAAAATAGCTATTGAAGCACAAAGAAGATTGTTTAAAAACATTGATGGTGTGAAATGGGAATTAGCAACAAGTAAAAGAGATGTGGAAGAGGTATTGAAAAAATTTATAAAAAATGAGTGAAAATATCAACATAACTAAAAGTTGCTACAAAAAACATTTTAAGCGATACCCAAAAAGTTATAAATAGTTTTAAATTATGCTATCATAAATGAATTTTTTTCCACAAGGCTTTTATTATGAAAAGGTTGTTTTGTGCTACTCTTGATGCAAACAAAGCTCAAAGTGTTGAAGTTGAATCAACATTTGTTAGAGCGTTGCCAAATTTTTCAATAGTAGGATTGGCAAATCAATCTATTCAAGAGTCAAAGGAGCGTATAAAAGCTGCACTTAGCTCTATTGAATTTAAATTTCCTGCACAAAAAATTACTATAAATCTATCCCCATCTGACCTTAAAAAAGAGGGAAGTCATTTTGATTTGCCTATTGCAATTTTGATTGCACTTCAAAAAGAGCAAGTTGGTTTTGAAGATTTTTACTGTTTTGGGGAGTTAGGACTTGATGGAAGTATAAAGGGAACAACCTCAATTTTTCCTATTGTTTTATCTCTTGCAAGCTATTGCAAAAATTTAAAGGTTTTAATTCCATTTGAAATGAGTGAACTTATCTCTTCTATACCAAATATTGAAGTTTATGGTGTCAATACACTTTTTGAAGCAACCACTTTTTTTACTGATGTGGAAAATAGAGATAAAAAAAGAGCTATAAATACTCATCAAATTTTTAAAAACAGTATAAAAATAAAAAATGAAGAGTATATTCCAAATATGGATTTCACTTTGGATTTTGCTGATGTTAAAGGTCAGTCTGTCGCAAAAGAGGCAATGATGATATCTGCTGCTGGAATGCATAATATTTTGCTCGAAGGAAGCCCCGGGTGTGGTAAAAGTATGAGCATAAAAAGATTAAGATATATTTTGCCGCCATTAAGCACAGAAGAGATATTGCAAAATGCAGCAAATATTTTTATTAGTGGCGAAAATGCAAACTTAACGCCTTTAAGACCATTTCGTTCACCTCATCACACAAGCTCTCGCCCTTCGATTTTTGGAGGAGGAAGCAATAGTGGAAAAATAGGTGAAGTGGGACTTGCTCATCATGGGATACTATTTTTTGACGAATTTCCGCACTTTTCAAAACAAGTTTTAGAGAGTTTAAGAGAGCCGTTAGAGGACAATCAAGTGCTTATTTCAAGAGTTAATTCAAAAGTGTGCTATAAGACCGAGTTTTTATTTGCCGCAGCTCAAAATCCATGTCCTTGTGGAAATTTGTTTAATAACACTAAAACTTGTAAATGTTCAGAGCTTGAAATAGCAAGATATAAGGCAAGAATTTCCGCACCTGTGTTAGATAGAATTGATATTTATGTTCAAATGGACGAGAGTGGCTCAAATGACAAAAGCGATATAAACTCTTCTTATATGTATGAGAAAGTTTTAAATGCTTTTAAAAAACAGAAACTAAGAGGACAAAAAAGTCTAAATGGTAAAATGAGTGATAGTGAAGTGAAAGAGTTTTGTGTTTTGGAAAAAGAGGCTAAAGAGCTTTTGAAAAATGCAATTACAAGATTTGGGCTTTCACATAGAGGAGTTGGAAAAGTTTTAAGAGTTGCAAGAAGTGTTGCTGATTTGCAAAATTTAGATACTATAGATAAGGCAAGTGTCGTAAAAGCCTTAAGTTTTAGGCAGAGGTAGAAAAATGCAAAAAATTTTTAAAGAGACAAACTCATTAGATAAAAAAGCGGTAGAAGAGTTTTTTTTTAACTGAAGAGATAATGGTAGAAAATGCTGCATTTGGAATGGCTTCATATATAAGAGAGCATCAAAAGGAGGGATTAAAAGTTTTAATCCTCTGTGGCAGTGGAAACAATGCAGCTGATGGATATGCATTGGCAAGATTGCTTCAATGTAGTTATAGAGTTGATATTTTTGAACTCTATCCACCAAAAAGCGAGCTTGCAAAATTGCAACATAAAAGAGCAAAGTCCCTAAATATAAACTTTGTAGATGAGATAGTAGATGCGGATATTATCGTTGATGCACTGTTTGGAAGCGGACAAAAAAAAGAGATAGATGATAGACTAAAAAAACTCCTCTTACAAGTGAACAGTATAAAGGCTTTTAAAATAGCTTGTGATATTCCAACTGGCATATTTTATGAGTTTGGTTTTAAAGCCGATGTTACTCTTACAATGGGCGCACTTAAAGAGGTGCTTTTTGAAGATTTTGCAAAAGATTTGGTTGGCGATATAAAGTGTTGCAATCTTGGACTAAAAAGAGAGTTTTTTGAAATAAAAAGCGATACATTTTTGCTTGAAGAAGAAGATTTGAAATTGCCTATAAGAAAAGATAAAAACAGTAACAAGGGCGACTTTGGATATTTAAGTGTTATAAAAGGGGAACAGGTTGGAGCATCTACAATAAGTGCTTTAGCTGGATATAGTTTTGGAGCCGGACTTGTTAGTTTAGTTGGAGATGTTAGCGAAAAATGTTCGCCTTTAATTATGCAAAATAGAATACTATCCCCAAAAACTACTGCGATAATTGGTGGAATGGGACTTGGAAATGTAAAGATAAAAAAAGAGGATTTTTTCTGTTTGCCTTGCGTTATTGATGCTGATTTGTTGTATGATGAGGTAATAAAAGAGATTGTTGAGAAAAATGAAAATGTAGTTTTAACTCCACACCCAAAAGAGTTTGCAAGTTTGCTTGATATGTTTAAAGTTGGAAGTTTTAGCACTAACGAGATACAACAAAATAGGTTTGAGTTAGCTCGCAAATTCTCTTTAGCGTGCAAGGCGGTTTTAGTGTTAAAAGGTGCAAATACCATAATTGCAAAAAATGGAGTCCTATATGTTTGCAATTTAGGTAACTCCTCTTTGGCAAAAGGTGGAAGTGGAGATGTTTTGGCTGGGTTTATCGGGGGATTGTTAGCACAAAATAGAGATACTTTAGACGCAAGTATAAACGCAGTTTTAGCCCACGCCCTAATATCAAAGAAATTTAAAGCAAATAACTACTCACTAACACCTTATGATTTGATAGAGGGGGCAAAATGGTTGTAAAAAAAATAGCCATTCTTTTCAGCGGAAATGGCACAAATTTACAGAATTTAATAGAAAAACTTCATAACAAAGTTTTTGATGACACAAAAATAGAGGTTGCACTTACCATATCAAACAAAAAAGATGTTTATGGCATTAAACGTTCGCAAAAATTTGGAATTGAGCCTATTGTCATTGAAAATAAAGCCTTTAACTCTAGGGAAGAGTTTGATAAAGAGTTAGTTGGTGTTATAAAAAAACAGAATATTGACCTTGTAGTTTTGGCTGGATTTATGAGAATTTTAAGTTCAGTTTTTACGCAAAATGTGAAAGCAATAAATATTCACCCATCTCTATTGCCACTTTTTAAGGGCGCAAATGCAATAGAGGAGAGTTTTAATTCAGATGAAAAATTTGGTGGTGCGACCGTGCATTATGTAAGTGAAGAGCTTGATGGCGGAGAGATAATTATTCAAAAAAGCTTTGAAAAAACTTTAGATATGAATATAGATGAATTTGAAAAGCATATTCATAAAATAGAATATGATATATTTCCAAAAGCTGTAATAGCAGTATTAACAAAATGAGAAAATAAGGAAGGACAATGATGGAAATGATGGATTGGATTTATAAACCTGATGCGTGGTTAGCATTTCTAACTCTTACCGGACTTGAAATAGTCTTGGGAATTGATAATATTATTTTTATTGCTATACTTGCTGGGAGATTGCCAGAACATCAAAGAAATAGAGCAAGAGTTATAGGACTATTTTTTGCAATGATAACAAGAATATTGCTTTTGTTGTCTCTTTTTTGGATAATGAAATTGACAAAACCATTGTTTAGTATTGGGGAGTTTGGTGTATCAGGCAGAGATTTGATTTTGATACTCGGTGGTCTATTTTTACTTGTAAAATCAACTTTAGAGATTCATCGCGCAGTTGATGATACAACCAAAGATGAGAAAAAAGAGGTAAAGGCAAACAGTTTTAATCTTGTCATAGTTCAAATAGCAATACTTGATATTGTTTTCTCTTTAGACTCTGTGATAACTGCTGTTGGAATGGCTTCGCAATATTTGATGGTTATGATTTTAGCCGTTATAATAGCTGTTTGCATTATGATGATAGCTTCAAAAGCTATTAGCGAATTTATCGAAAAACACCCAACTCTTAAGATGTTAGCGTTATCGTTTTTAATGTTAGTAGGAGTAGTTTTAATTGCAGAGGGGCTACATTTGCATATACCAAAAGGCTACATATATTTTGCTATGGCGTTTTCTCTTGCAGTCGAATCGATAAATATCTATATCAGATCCAAACAAACAAAACACAACTAAAAGGATAGAGTTATGGACAAGTTAAAAATTGGAAAGTATGAACTTGACAGTAGATTGATAGTAGGAAGTGGAAAATATAAAGATTTTCAAACAACAAAAGATGCAACTATAGCAAGTGGCTCAAAACTTATAACGGTTGCTGTAAGGCGGGTAAACATTACAAACAAAAACGAAGAAAACTTGCTTGATTATTTTAAAGATACTGATATTGTTTTTTTGCCAAATTCTGCTGGATGCGTAAAGGCAGAAGAGGCAATAGTGCTATTTCGTATGGTAAGAGAGGCGACAGGTATTGATTTGATAAAACTTGAAATCATTGGTGATTTAAATAGAACACTCTATCCAGATGTTGAAGAGACGCTGAAGGCTTGTAGAGTGTTAGCAAATGATGGATTTACGATTATGACCTATACAAATGATGACCCAATTATGGCGAAAAAACTTGAAGATGCTGGAAGTGCTGCAATTATGCCACTTGCTGCTCCAATAGGAAGTGGTCTTGGTATTCAAAATAGATACAATGTTCTGTTTGTAAAAGAGGCTGTAAAAGTTCCTGTGATTGTAGATGCTGGAATTGGGTGTGCAAGTGACGCTGCGATAGCTATGGAAATTGGAATTGATGGAGTATTAACAAACACAGCAATTGCAACAGCAAAAGATCCTATTTTGATGGCTCAAGCTATGAAACATGCCGTTATAGCCGGGCGAAATAGCTATCTTGCAGGCAGAATGATGAAAAAGCCATATGCAAGTGCTAGTTCTCCAAGTGAAGGAATTATTGAATTTAATTCAAAAAAGTCTTGACAAAATATTACTATTTGTGTAAACTTTCAGGCTTAGATTTATTTTGGTCTATATGTATTTAAAAGAACGGGGTGTAGCGCAGCCTGGCTAGCGCATCTGGTTTGGGACCAGAGGGTCGCAGGTTCGAATCCTGTCACCCCGACCATTTGTGGTGAGTGTAGCTCAGTCGGTTAGAGCATCAGATTGTGGTCCTGAGGGTCGTGGGTTCGATTCCCATCATTCACCCCATTAGAGAAAACGAAGCGTTCATAGCTCAATTGGATAGAGCAACAGACTTCGGATCTGTAGGTTATAGGTTCGACTCCTATTGAGCGCACCAAACCTTTTTAAATGCGCTCGTAGCTCAGCTGGATAGAGCAACGGCCTTCTAAGCCGTAGGTCTCAGGTTCGAATCCTGACGGGCGTACCATTATTTATTATTGTGCGGATGTGGTGAAATTGGTAGACACGCCAGACTTAGGATCTGGTGCCGCGAGGCATGGGAGTTCGAGTCTCTTCATCCGCACCATCTTTTTTGGTATTTTTAGATGATTTTTTCAAGGTTGCTTTGCCTTTCGCCAGACCGATGATTATGGGAGTAAAATATATAAATCACAGCCCAAAATCTGATTCATTCTAACAATTCCAAGCTTTTGAACCGAGTCTAATAATTTTGCTTTATTTGCTAAATTTATTTGTTATAATTATGAAGAATAGGAAAAAAATGACAAAAGATAATCAAACAAAGTCATCGTCAGGTTTAAAATGCTTTTTCTGGTATATTGCTGGGATAATATCCACTGTTCTGGTATTGTTTTTAATTATTGATAGAAACCAAACTGGACAGCCATCTGGACTTGAAATATTTCAGGACAAAGGGGAATGTCTTAGCGGAAAACAATTTAAGGTTTTTCAAGTGTTAAGGATAGATATGGCTTTGGCGTTAGAACTAAGTAATGCAGAATATGGCTGGTATAATGGTAAAGTGGTTTTATTTATGAATAATGAAGGAAAGCATTATTACGACGATGAAATAATAAAAATTCAGCCTAAAAAGTGTGCACGACAGATAGGAATATATAAATATCAAACCGTTAATAAAAAATATGACGAATGGAAAACAGTTCCTATAGTTATGATTGATTAATGAAGTTGTGGGCAAAATATGACAAATGAAATCGCAAAAGTATTAGATTCTCGTGTTGCAGAAAAAGCATATTAATGATGCAGGTAGCCTAATTACGAAAGCATTGGAAGATTCTGTATTGGCAACTGGCGTATTTTGTGCAGAGCCACAAAAACTTTAAACTATTACACGAATATACTCAATAGTCTGGTTGAATTTGGATGATTGTTTTCTAAAGCGTGCATCCGTGATAAACAGGGTAAATAAATGGAATTGTTTATTGGTTTAATTGTAGTAGTTTTTGTCTTCGTGCTTAACAATATAAAGCGTGAACGACGCAGAGACTATTATAGAAATGTCTATCTTAAATCTGATGCTTGGCAACGAAAGCGTTATGTGGTCTTCAAGCGAGATAATTGGAGATGTGTATATTGTGGTGTTCGTGCTACCCAAGTTCATCACTTAAAATATGCGAGAAATATCGGAAGGGAACCTATCGAATGGCTTGTCTCTGTATGCAATGAGTGTCATAATTCTAAGCATAGTGGTTAGTTTTGAGCACTCTTTGAGTTTTGTATTTTATCTGATAGATTAAGAGTATCTCGCACCATCTTTTTAAAATCATAATATTATTTTTTTTCTTGTAATTTGCTCATTTAATAGAGTTAATATTTTAATGTATCTTCATTTCGCAATATGGATAATTTTTCTATCGTTTGAAAATATAGGAGAAGTGGAAACAATAAAGATATTGTAACCGCTTCATTTTTTATGTTTATTTAGATTGAGAATATCTAAATAAATTTGATGTATGCATAGCATTTGTAGTAAATAAATAAGCATGAAATATCATGTAATGATAATCATTTTTTTCAGCATTTTTTACTTTACTAAATATAACATTATCGATATTAATCGAGGTATAGTTCGGGCTTGGATTTTTTGGGTTTTCTTGAAATTTGCCATATTTCTTTTCAAATACATCAGAAAGTCTGTTAAAGTCATCTCAAGTTTTCAAATTTATGGTAACAGAATAAAAAATAAAATTAAAAAAAGAGTATGTAACATTACTAACTTTAATGCCACCAATTGTTGGATTGCTTACAACAATGCTATTTTTGCATTTTCATCTAATTCTTTAACGCTATCCCCCCATTTTAACCCTTCAAACTCTTTAATGAAAGTTTTTGTAGTATTTGCATACTCTGCAGTTTCTATATCGACAAATATTTTTTTACTTGTATCGCAAGACTCTGATAAACCTTGTAGACATGCTCGAACCGCATAGTTAAATGCCATTTCATTACTAATAGGCACATTGTATGCATCGTATTTACCAGTACGATAAGCATCAGAAACAGCCTGACAATCATAAGGTGTGTTGCTATAGTTAATACAAGACTTTTGTACTCGTATGTAAGTCAGCCCATCACTAATTGCACAGCCATTGAAAATTAGCCCTACAATAGCTAAACATAATAACTTTTTCACCATTTTTCCTTAACAATATAATTTTTTGTACAATAAGAATATTTTAGCTGGGAGAACATTTTATAAAGGTAAACCTGACTCTGATGTAAAAAAACATTTGAAGATAGACCTCTAACTTGGATAGAAGTAGAAAAGGGTGGGCTCAATGTTAATATATCGGATAAATCCGCCCCAGAGCTTTACGTCCGAAACGCACACCCTCATGATGGAAGTATAACACAAAAATCTTTACAAAGCAAGTGGCAAAACGATATTGATGATGTTTTTGCTGCTATAAACAAGTTTGCAACAAAAGTTGAAGATATTACAGCACCTTATGTAGAGAAAATTACTAAAGGTGTGTTTAATAATGTCAGACTATATTTTTAATGCGGTAATGCTTTAGTGCGACAATTTTCAAACATATCAAGCTCTTTGTTATAAGTTTTTGTCTTTATTTCAAGCAGTCCCAAAATTGAGTGGAACAGATTGTCGTGGCTATAGCTCTTTGCTTTAGCATCATTTTTCATACAATCATAATCTATATGGTCATATTTTTTCATATTTTCCGACATCCATAAAATCATCGGCACATTCGTTTGCTCTTTAGGTGCAATGGCGTATGGCAAACCATGCAGATATATATTTTTTTCTCCTAAAGATTCTCCATGGTCAGAAATATATAGAAGTCCAGATTCGTGATTTGGAAACTTTTTTAATATATCAATAGTTTGTGAAATTATATAATCAGTATAAATAATTGTATTATCGTAAGTGTTAATAATTTCATCTTGTGTGCAGTCTTGTATTTGGGCTGTGTCGCATGTAGGTTCAAATACTCGGAATTTATTAGGATATCTTTTATAGTATGTTGGACCATGCGAACCAATTGTGTGCAACACTATGAAAGTGTCTTGTTTTATATTGTGCAGATACTCTTCTAGTCCATCAAGCAGTATTTCATCATAACAACTTTTATCATCACAATATCTGTCTTTGTTTGGCGTTTTTATCATAATTTCGCTATTTACTCTATCACATACGCCTTTACAACCATCATCATTTTCTCTCCAAAAGACATTATAATCAGACTCTCTTGCCAAATCCAAAATATTTTCGCTAAATTTGGCATTTGCCACATCAAACGATTTTCTGCTCATATTTGAAAACATACAAGGAACAGATATGGCAGTAGATGTTCCGCATGATGATACAGAATCAAAATAGACAATATCTTCATTGGTAAGAGTTGGATTTGTGTTTTTTTCATAGCCACCTAATGCGAAATTTTGTGCTCTAGCTGTTTCCCCTAATATCATAACAAAAACAGTTAAAGCTGGGTCTTCATAAGGAATCAATTTTGCTTCAGGGTCTAATTGTTCAAAGTTTCTATTGGCAAGTGATTCTATTTTAAAATATTTCCATACAGAGTAAACATAGTTTATAGGTGTTACAAGTTTTCGTACATGGGAATTGTTGCGTCCAAAAGAAGCATACTCTTTGTAGGAGAGTGCAGCTATAATCATTATGATAACAAACGACAAAAACACCATAAACAAGCGTCTTTTTAGTTCGCTTTTTAATGGTTTGTATTCAATCTTTGTGAAAAAGAGCAAAATTGATGGAATTATGCCGAGAAAAAATGTCCACAACACAACTGAAAATGTTATCAAATCAGCCGCTTCTCTGGTGTTTGTCTCAAAAGTATTTCGTATCATATCAGAATCTATATATACGCCATAAGAGTACATCATATAACTTACCACAGCCGATGTTATCATTAAGAAAGGGATAACGAATTTGTCAAGAAATGGAATCACTAACACATTAAGAATGATATGCATAAGTGCAAACATAAAAAACGGCAATGTACAAACAAATATTCCAACGCTAAAGCCCGTTATATTTACATGTGTTTTAATATAAATCCAAAAAGTTATGTTCAAAATAGAACCAAAATAGAGTGCAAGCAAGATAATCAAAAAAGAGCTTTTAGCAGACATTTTACGCATTTATCAAATTCCTAATAAAATTTTGTTGAACTATATATGAAAAAGGTAAATGTTGGTTAATGTTAGTCAAAGCAATATTGCCTAAAATGTTATATTTAAATAGTATTTTATTTTGAAAAATGATATCATTATCTTCGGGCAATATAAAATATAAAGAGAAGCATAAAATGAGGGCAAAAATTTTTCTTTTAGAAGATGATATAGCACTTAATGAGACAATTTGCGATTTTCTGAACGAAAATGGTTTTGAAACCGCAAGTGCGATAGATGCAGAAAAGGCACAAAATATTATCTATGAGCAAAAATTTGACTTGCTCATTTTAGATGTAAATGTGCCAAAATTAAATGGTTTTGAATTGCTAAAAAAATTAAGAAAAAACAGCAACAAAACGCCAGCTATTTTTATAACATCTCTAAATGGTGTAGATGATTTAGAAGAGGGATATAGGAGTGGTTGCGATGATTATCTTAAAAAGCCTTTCGCACTAAAAGAGCTTTTATTAAGGGCAGAAACACTTCTAAAGAGAGAGTTTTTACACATAAATGAAAAGGTAAAGATAACAAAACAGTGCAGTTTTGATATAAACTCTCAACTGCTCTATTGTAATGATGAGGTTATCAATCTTC
The DNA here is from genome assembly GCA_031256525.1 of Campylobacteraceae bacterium. Classification (GTDB taxonomy): domain Bacteria; phylum Campylobacterota; class Campylobacteria; order Campylobacterales; family Campylobacteraceae; genus JAIRQK01. Next base: position 2,324 of record JAIRQK010000180.1, on the reverse strand, counting down.
ATTCAAAAGAGGCTAAACTTTTAACTCTTTTTTTAAAAAACAGCAACTCTATTATTACTCATGAGATGATTGAGTCTGCACTTTGGGATTTTAACGAGATGTCAAATACAGATTCTGTGAGAACTTATATAAAAAATTTACGCAAATTTTTAGGAAAGGAAACAATTGTCAGTTTTAAGAAGCTGGGATACCAACTTAAGCAAGAGTGAGAAAAAAACACTCATCGCATTTTTGGCACTATACATAACATTATGTCTTTTGATACTCTCTTTGCTTGGGATAATATATTATCAGTTTCGTAAAAATTCGCATTTGCAAAATGAGAAAATCGAACTCAATGAGTTTGCAAATATACAAATACAAAAGTTAAGAAATTTGCAAAATGATTTTAAGGAAGAGAATATTTATCCAAGAGATTATAGATATAACTCTGCAATTTATGATAGTGATGAGAGGGAAATTTTCTCAACGCTAAAAGAGAAACCAAAAAATTTAAATGAAGTGATATATGAGAAAAATGGTTTTATACACTTTATAAAAGAGCCAGAATCTTACTATCTTGGTGCAAGATATGTTGTTGTTGAAGCTCAAGATAAGAAATTTTGGAAAGAGATAATTTTTAAAAGTATGACATTTTATGGAGGAACATTTTTTGTTATCCTCTCAATTTTCGGATATTTTTTGTTAAAACTTCTACTTAAACCGATGAAAGATACTATAAATATTTTGGATAGATTTATAAAAGATACAACACATGAGCTTAATACGCCAGTTTCAACCATTTCGGGCAATATTGAACTTATTAAAATAGAAAACATTGATGAAAAAAATGCAAAAAGACTTAAGCGAATAGATATTGCAGCAAAGACAATTTCAAATCTCTATCAAGATTTAACATACCTAACGCTTGGACACAACATCATATCGCAAAATGAAATTGTGAATGTTGGTGAGGTTATCAATGAGAGATTGGAGTTTTTTGAGCTTTTGTGTGAAGCCAAATCTTTGAGTGTAAAAAAAGAGTTAGATAAAGATAGCACACTCTTTATTGATAAAAATAAACTCTCAAGACTTATAGACAATCTTTTGTCAAATGCGATAAAATACAACAGACAAAATGGACTTTTACACATAAAACTTCAAAACAATAAGCTCGAAATAAGAGACAGCGGTTCTGGAATTTTAAAAGAGAATATCAACGATATTTTTAAGAGATATTTTCGCTTTAACTCTTCGGTGGGTGGATTTGGTATAGGGTTAAATATAGTATTTGTAATAGCAAAAGAGTATAATTTGAAAATTGATGTAGATTCAAAACTAGAAGAGGGAACATGCGTAAGTGTATCTTGGTAATGCTGTTATCTTTTTTAGTAAGTAATATATTTGCAAATGAGAATATTTATGAAAGAAATTGTGTTAATTGTCATAAAAAATTGGATATTGGTATTGATAAATTTTTTTATAAATATTTGATGGTTTTTAGCTCGGAAATAGCAGTGAAAATTTCCATAAAAGACTATCTTATGCATCCAATGAGAGAGAAAAGTTTAATGGTTGATGATGACATTTTAGAAAAGTATGAGATAAAAGAACCATCATCTATTAGTGAAGTAGAGCTTGAAGAGGCAATTGATATTTATTGGGAAAAGTATAAAGTTTTTGGCAAATTAAAATAATTTTTTGTCATTTCACAATTATTTCACAATTTTGTATTATAATTTCAAAATCAAATTTAAAGGATAGGTCATGAAAGCAGTGAGTAAGTTTTTAACTGTCGCGATAATTTCTATGTTCATGGCAGTAAATGCAAACGCATGGGGTCATAAAGAGCAAGGCATATTAATAGGAGCAGGTGCTGCTTTGTTGCTTCCGGGTCTTTTAAACCCAAGTAATGTATACTACAATAGTAGAGGTTATTATGGCGGAAACTATAACAACAGGTATTATAGGGATAGATATTATCTTGAACCGCAAGTTCAGTATGTTAGACCACAAGTTACTTATGTTGAAGCTCCAAAGAGTGAGGGAAAGGTTGTGACTATTTCAAGTCCAGCACCGTCCCATAGACAACAAAAGCAGCATGTACATGTAAACAAAATCAACCCAAATGATACAGTTGTGATTGAGTATTCAGATGGAACAAAAACTATAATAGAAGGAAAGTAGAATGAAAAAAGTAATTTTTTTAGCATTAGCTATTTTTGGTGCAAGTTGCTTGTTTGCTGCAGATGGTGCAGCTGTATATAAAAAGTGTGTATCTTGTCATGGTACAAAAGCTGAAAAACTTCCTCCAGGAGGAAATGAGATTATTAAAGATTGGAGTG